>NZ_JAVFVX010000052.1:0-57993 GCF_033441795.1 Streptomyces sp. ADMS
CGGCCGAGTCGGGGGAGACCTTCACCAGGCGCTGGTCGGTCCAGTGGACCAGGTCCGTGGACTCCCACACCATGATCGACTTGCTGCCGTGCCGCTGGACGTGATCCCAACTGCCGCTGCTGTTCCGGTACATGCGCAGATCGGTCGCGTTCATGTAGAACCTGTCGCCCTCGGGAGAGCGGATCACGAACGGGTCGCGCAGCCCCTTCTCGCCGATGGTGGAGGTGAGGACCGGCTTGCCCGCGTTCAACTCCCGCCAGTGCAGCGGGTCGTTGCCACGGCTGAGGGCGTACCGGATCTGCTCGCCGTCGGCCGTGCCCTCACCGGTGAAGTAGGCGAAGAGGTAACCGGCGTACTTCTGCGCCGATTTCGGCTCAGGCTTCTGTACGTGCTTCTGCTGCGTCACGGGTGGTGCTCCTGAGGCGGCGGGGCTGGGCGGGGCGGCGAGGAGGGCGAGGAGCAGGGCCGCCAGGGGGATGAGGGGGAGCAGGAAGGTGCGGGCGAGGTGGGGGCGCATGACACATCCTGTGGGAGTCTGATGGTTTCTGTTGAGGTGATCGTCCTCGGAGTCTCACCAGCGGGGGACAGCGCGTCAATCGGTGCGGACGAGGCCGCTGGGACCGAAAGTTTCGCTTCCTTTCGTACGGACCACGGCAACCCTTTTCAGCCGGGCGGCAACAGGACAGCAGAGCCGGGCTGCGACCCCACCTCATCGAGGCCGCAGCCCGGTTCACGTCCTGAAAGGACAAACACGGACCCGGCCCCGAGGAAAGGAACGTCCCGTGCGCATCGGCACCGGTCGTCACCGCAGAACCCGCACCCTCTCCGTCGCCGCCGCGGTGGCCCTCGCCTCCGGTGCGGGCGGCGTCCACCTGGGCCTCTCGCCCGACGGAGCGAGCGCTGCCACCGGCACGGTCACCGTGTCCAGCACCGCCGAGCTGGAGTCCGCGGTGAGGAACGCGGCGGCCGGCAGCGTCATCCAGGTGCGCGCCGGCACGTACTACCCGACGGCCACCCTCAAGTCTACGGCGAACGGCACCAGTTCGGCGCGGATCACACTCCGGGCGTACGGCGGCGAGAAGGTGAGAATCGACGGGTCCAAGCTGCCCGCCGGTTCCTGGCTGGCCGGGATATACGGCGACTACTGGACCGTCCAGAACCTGACCTTCCAGAACTCCCCGGCCCAGGGCTTCGTCGTCACCTCGTCCACCGGCGGGATCTTCAGGAACCTGGTCACCGCGCGCAACGGCGACTCCGGCTTCACCCTGCGCGGTGACGGCACCAGCGGCAACCTGGTCCAGAACCTGGACAGTTACCTCAACTACGACCCCGCCGGCCACGGCCAGAACGCCGACGGCCTCGCCATCAAGTTCGGCTCCGGGACCGGCAACAGGATCACCGGAGCGCGCCTCTACAACAACGCGGACGACGGGCTCGACCTCTGGCAGTTCTCCACCCCCGTCACCGTCGAGCACACCTGGGCCTTCGGCAACGGCAGGAACCGCTGGTCCGACTCCGCTTTCGAGGGCAACGGCAACGGCTTCAAACTGGGTGGCGGAGGGGCCTCGGTCGCGCATGTCGTCAACAACAACGCGGCCTGGGACAACACCCTGCACGGGTTCACGGAGAACTCCAACACGGGCGCGATCCTTCTCAACCGCAACACGGCCTACGCCAACGCCCAGTCCGGCTTCTACTTCGCCACCGGCAAGGCGCGGCTGGCGAGGAACCTCGCGGTGGGCAACAAGGGCGCCCTGTCCAAGCTGGGCTCGTCCACCGTCTCGGCCGCCAACAACTGGGACAGCGGTGTCCCGACACCGGCGCTGAAGTCGAAGGACGCGACAACGGCGTACGGTGCCCGGCAGGTGAACGGCTCGCTGCCGGTCACCACGTTCCTGACGGTTGCCTCGACGGTCATTGGTTCGACCATGAACTGACATACGGCAAAAGAGAGTTGAGCCCCCGCCGGTCGTCACCGGCGAGGGCTCTCTGACTGGCCGAGGGGGGCTCAGGCCAGCAGATCCAGGCAGTCGAACGAGGTGCCCGGGCTGAGGAACGCCGTGCCGCTCGAACCACTGACGATGTTGATCTTCAGTACGTTGTACTGCCCCGCGTCCGTCATCCACGCACTACCAGGGACGCTGTACGTGAACGTACGGTTGTTCCCCCGGTACGAACCCGTGGTGAGAGATCGCGTCGCGGGCTGCGAGGGTGCCGAGGGGATCGTCGGCACCCAGTCGTTGACCGTGACGCGCGGGCGCCCGCCCGCGAAGGCGTCCGTCACGCCGATGCGCAGGGTGTGCGCGGCGCGGGCCTGGGGCGGCGGTCAGCGGTGCGTCTCGTGGTCGCCACCCGCGCGGAAAGGGTTGCCGAGTCTGCCGAATTTCTTCACGAGTCGGGCCTACGCCGTCACGAATCGCCCTCGTCCGACTCGTCGTTGCTGTCCTGTCCTGCGAAGTCGCCCTTCACCGCCCGCTGTTCACCCGCAGCCGTCGCCGTCACCGCGTATGTGTCGTCCTTGGCGTCCCGGCCGCCGCGTGTGTGGTCGTACTGGCCGGCGAAGACGTACTCGCCCGGCCAGACCGTGCGGCCCTCCTTGAGCACCCAGGTGTAGACCAGGAAGCCGTCGCGCTCGGCGACCGTCAGCTCGAAGTCGTCCTCCGGAGCCGACCGCCAGGCACCCGCGGAGGTGACCCCGTCGGTCTCGGCGACCTTCAGCTCGACTGTGAGCGTGGTGAGTTGCTCGGACGTCTTGATGGTGACGTTGCTCTGTGCCCAGAAGTCGTTGCTGTGCGGATCGACCGAACCGTCCGACCACAGCGGCCCGTCCTCGGTGCCCTTCGCGGCTGGCGCAGCCGCCGTGTTCGACGCCTCCGGCGTCGGAGTGGGCGTCGAACTCGGCTTGTCGTCCTGAGTGTTGCCGCCCGACGGTTCAGGGGCCGGCTGGACCGGTGCCCGGCTGGTCGCGTCCGGTGACGGGGTCGGCAGCGGTGACACCGAGACGGTCGGGTCGGCCGGGGTCTCGTCGCTCTTCACCGCCGAGGCCAGCGCGTATCCGCCCATCGCGAGGATCCCGGAGACCGCCGCGGTCGCGCCGGCGACCCGCGCCCAGCCCAGCAGCGGCGGACGGGTCGCCCGGCGCCGTGGGCGCTTCTCCTCGGGACCGGCGGCCATACCGCGCTCGACCCGCGCGAGGATGCGCGCGCGGTCGGGCTCGTACGCCTCGGCCGCCTCGCGCAGCCCGGCGCGCAGCTCGTCGTGCGGCGTCCTCATCGGTTCGTTCCTCCCGCTCCGCCGGTGGTGCGCACAGGGGTACGCACTCGAAGCGGGGCCTCGTCGCTGCCAAGGAGCCGCTGCAGTTCGGCCATTCCCTTGGACGTCTGGCTCTTAACCGTACCGACAGTAACGCCCAGGGCGAGCGCCGTGTCCTTCTCCGAGAGGTCGAAGGCGTGCCGGAGCACCACACACGCCCGCTTGCGGAACGGCAGCCTGCGCAGGGCTTCCTGGACGTCTATGGCGCCCGGTATGTCGGGATTCTCCGTCTTCTCTTCCCGCTGCGACCAGAACAGTGTGATCCGCCGGCGCTCCCGGACCGCGCTGCGGATACGGGTTTTGGCCAGATTGGCGACCACGCCACGCGCGTACGCCACCGGGTGATCGGCGGCCCGCACCCGGTCCCAGCGGTGCCACAGCGCGAGCAGCGCGTCCGCCGCCAGGTCGTCGGCGGCGTCCGCCTCGCCCGTCAGCAGGTGGGCCAGGCGTGCGAGCTCTGCGTAGTGCCGCTCGAAGAAGGCATGGAACTCCACGGAGGCTGCGTCGTCGACGACAGTGCCCACGGGCGACCTCTCCCCCTTAGATTCGCTGAGTTTTCCCAGGCCGGCGGCGGCTGCCGGCCGAAGCCGGGCGTCTGCGTATACGGCCGCTGTGGTGCGCCGGTGAAGAGGTGGTGATCGTTTGGCGCGAGAGCCGAGAGAGTATCAGGCGTGCGTACGGCTCTTCGAGTGTCGTACGACAGGTCGATCCTGATTCCGTAACACGGAGAAAACCTGAGAACGGTTCAACACAGGAACAATCCAGCCAGCATCCGCACACAGATCATTCAGGCAACGAGGAGTATCCGCCATGTCCGAACCACAGAAGGTGGCTGACCGGCCGGGCGCCGCGCCCCCCGCGGCGAACAGCGTCGACGGCTTCTTCAAGATCTCCGAGCGGGGGTCCACCTTCGCCCGTGAAGTACGCGGCGGCTTCGCCACGTTCTTCACGATGGCCTACATCCTTGTCCTGAATCCCATCATCCTGGGCAGCGCCAAGGACAAGTTCGGGCACCAGCTGGACAGCGTCCAGCTCGTCACCGCCACCGCCCTGGTGGCCGCGGTGATGACGATCATCATGGGCGTGGGCGGCAACCTTCCGCTCGCGCTCGCCGCGGGCCTCGGCCTCAACGCGGTGGTCGCCTTCCAGATCGCCCCGCTGATGAGCTGGGACGACGCGATGGGCCTGGTCGTCCTGGAGGGCCTGCTGATCTGCGTCCTCGTGGTGACCGGCCTCCGCGAGGCGATCATGCACGCGATACCGGGGCCGCTGAAGGCGGCGATCGGCGTGGGCATCGGCCTGTTCATCGCCTTCATCGGCTTCGTCGACGCCGGCTTCGTCACCCGCATTCCGGACGCCGCCAACACCACGGTCCCGGTACAGCTCGGCGGCGCGGGCACGCTCAGCGGCTGGCCGATCCTCGTCTTCTGTCTCGGCGTTCTGCTGACCATCGGCCTGTTCGCGCGCAAGGTGAAGGGCGCGATCCTGATCAGCATCGTCACGATGACGCTCGTCGCGCTCGTCATCAACTCGGTCGCCGACATCAAGAGCTGGGGCCTGACCACGCCGGCCTGGCCCGACAAGATCGCGGACACCCCCGACTTCGGGCTGATCGGCGACTTCAGCCTGTTCGGCGCGTTCGGCGAGACCACGGTGATCACCGTCGTCCTGCTGATCTTCACCCTCATCCTGTCGGACTTCTTCGACACCATGGGCACGGTCGTCGGCATCACCGCCGAGGCGGGCCTCCTCGACAAGGAGGGCAAGGTCCCCAACCTGGGCCGCGTGCTGCTCATCGACGGCGCGGCGGCGGTGGCGGGCGGCGCGAGCTCGTCGTCCTCGGCGACCTCGTACATCGAGTCGGCGGCGGGCGTCGGCGAGGGCGCGCGCACCGGTTTCGCCAACCTGATCACAGGCGGCCTGTTCGCCTGCGCGCTCTTCCTGACGCCGGTCCTGACGATCGTCCCGATGCAGGCCGCCGCCCCCGCCCTGGTCGCGGTCGGCTTCCTGATGATGACCCAGGTCAAGCAGATCGACTGGGACAAGTACGAGATCGCCATCCCCGCGTTCCTGACGATCGCCGTGATGCCGTTCACGTACTCCATCACCAACGGCATCGGCGCGGGCTTCCTGGCCTACGTCCTCATCAAGACGGTCCTCGGCAAGGCGAAGGAGGTCCACTGGCTCCTGTGGGGCACGAGCGCGTTGTTCCTGATCTACTTCGCGATCGACCCCCTCCAGCAGCTCTTCGGCACGAAGTAGTCGCCGGCGCAGGCAACCCCGCGCCCTTGACGGGGGCGCGGGGAACTGCGCGAAATCCCACGACGGCACCACAGCCGAACAGCTCACCCGGCCAGCGCGGCGCTCATCATCGCCCTGGCGACAGGCGCGGCCAGCCCGTTCCCACTCACCTCGGACCGGGCCGCCCCCGACTGCTCAACCAGAACAGTCACCGCGACTTCCTTCCCGCTGGAGTCGGACCTCGCATAGGACGTGAACCAGGCATAGGGCGTCTGGCTGTTGTTCTCCCCATGCTGAGCCGTACCCGTCTTGCCTCCCACCGTCGCCCCGGCGATCTGCGCGTTCGTCCCGGTACCGTCGGAGACAACCGTCTGCATCGCCGACTGCAACTGCTCGGCCGTCTCCGAGCTGACGATCTCCTTGGTCGACGCCTCGCTGTCGTAGTCCTCCAGGGCGTCCCCGTCGGAGTTCGTGACCTGGGACACCATGTGCGGCGAGACCAGCTTGCCGCCGTTGGCTATCGCGGCGGACACCATGGCCATCTGGAGCGGCGTCGCCGTGACATCGAACTGTCCGATGCCCGTCAGCGCGGTCTCCGACTCCTCCATGTCCGAGGGGTACACGCTCGTGTACGCCCGTACCGGTACGTCCTGCTCGTCGTCGTTGAAGCCGAACTTCTCCGCCATCGCCCTGACCTTGTCCTGCCCGAGGTCGACGGCCATCTTCCCGAACACGTTGTTGCAGGAGTACTGGAGGGCGACCCGGATCGTGGCGTTCTCGCAGGGCGCGTTCGGATTCTCGTTCGTCAGCTCGCGGATCGTACCCGGCAGCGTGTACGGGTCGGGGCTGTCCGTACGGTCGTCCACCGACCCGTACAGCCCGTCCTCCAGGGCCGCCGCCGCGACCACCAGCTTGAACGTCGAACCCGGCGGCAGCGGCTGCCGTATCGCCCGGTTGACCAGCGGTTTGTCGGGGTCCTTGTTGAGCTTGGTCCAAATGTCGCCGTCGCTCGCCCCGGTGATCGTCGACGGGTCGTACGACGGCGTGGAGACCATGGCGAGGATCCTGCCGGTCTTCGGGTCGATGGCGACGGCCGCGCCCTTCTTGTCACCGAGCGCCGCGTACGCCGCCTTCTGTACGTCCGGGTCGATCGTCGTGATCACGTTCCCCGGGGCGGCGTGCTCGTTGGTGACCGTGTCCATGACGGTGGTGAGTCTGCTGTCCGAGCCGTCGAGCACGTCCTTGTAGATGCCCTCAAGCTGCGTCGGCGCGAACAGCGGCGTGCTGTATCCGGTCACGGCGGCGTAGAGCTCGCCGTCCGTGTACGTCCGCTGGTACTTGAGATCTCCGCTGCCCGTCTCCTTCGAGCCCGTGACCGACTCGCCGGCCACGATGATGTTCCCGAGCGGGTTCGCGTACAACGCGATCGCGTTCCGCCGGTTCTTGCTGTCGTCCGCGAGCGCCTGACCGTCGTAGAACTGCACCCATGTCGCCCTGACCAGCAGCGAGAGCACGAGCAGCAGCGAGAAGACGGAGGCGCGCCTGATCGTCTTGTTCATCCCCTCCGAAGACGACCGGCGCGGATCGGAACGTTCCCCTTCGCCTGATTTCTCATGGCACATTCAGGAAACGCGGGAGGGTGTAAGGGACACCTGTGCCGTCCTGTGCCGTCCTGTGCCGTCCTGTGCCGTCCTGCGACGGTCATGCCTCCAGCGTCAGCACGACCTCGTCGATCTCCGCGCCGCGCGCCTGCGCGTACCCCCGGTCGTGCCCGGACACGCGGAAACCGCACTTCTCCAGGACCCGCAGCGAGCCCGCGTTGTCGGCGGCTGCACGCGCGTGCAGCGGGCGCTCGGGGACGGCGGCGACGAGTGCGCGCAGGGCGGCGGTCGCGATACCGCGTCCCCAGTAGGCGCGGTCGATCCAGTACGTCACCTCGCGGGAGCCCGGCTCGCCGTACACTGCCGCGCTGCCCACCACGTCACCGTCGACGAGGACCGTGCGCTGCAGCACGTCCGGTGCGGCGCGGATCCGTTCCCAGTGGGCGTCGAAGGCGCCTCGGTCGGTCGGGTCCTTCGCCGTGAACGCCGCCATCCACAGCGACTCCGGGTCGTTCGTCTGCCGGAAGAAGACCGGCAGGTCACTGTCGTGGACCTCGCGCAGGACGATGTCCATGGAATCCGTGTACCGCATCACTCAGAGCCTCCGTGTGGCCAGCGTCAGCCGGTCCCGGGCGTCGAAGAGGGCGTCCTTGACCATCTGTTCGTGGGCCGGGGTGAGCCGGGCGACCGGCACAGAGCAGCTGATCGCGTCCCGCGCGGGCGTGCGGTAGGGGACGGCCACGCCGAAGCAGCGCAGCCCCAGCGTGTTCTCCTCGCGGTCCACCGCGAAGCCCTGCTCGCGCACCAGGCGCAGCTCCTCGATGAGCTTCTCCCGGTCGGTGATCGTGTGCTCGGTCAGCGCGGGCAGCGTCTCCGGGAGCAGCTTGCGGACCTGCTCGTCGGTGTGGGTGGCCAGCAGCGCCTTGCCGAGGGAGGTCGAGTGGGCGGGCAGCCGGCGGCCGACCCGGGTGAAGGGGCGCAGGTAGTGCTGCGACTGGCGGGTGGCGAGGTAGACGACGTTCGTGCCGTCGAGCCGGGCCAGGTGGATGGTCTCCGTGGTGTCGTCGGAGAGCCGGTCGAGGGTCGGGCGGGCCACCGCGACCACTTCGTCGCCGTCGATGTAGGAGGTGCCGACCAGCAGCGCCCGTACGCCGATGCCGTACCGCGTGCCCGTAGCATCGGTCTCGACCCAGCCGAGGTCGACGAGCGTACGCAAAAGCATGTAGAGACTGGACTTGGGGTAACCCACGGCCTCCTGGACCGCCGCCAGGGAGTGCATGCCGGGACGCCCGGCGAAGTATTCCAGCAGTTCAACGGTCCGTACCGCGGACTTGACCTGCGCCCCGCCGCCTGTCTCGGCTGCCGACATCGCCCTTGACCCCTTCGTTCGACGGGAAATAGTCTCCAACAGCATATTCATCATCAGAGACGGCGTTCAGCATATCGAACGCACCTGGTGGATGACACAGGAAATACGCATCACAAGCGGCAGCACGCTGCCGAAGAACCGGCAACACACGTGGCAACAAAAATGGAGGGACCCCCGGTGGCAGCAGCACCAGTCTGGAGTGTCGACCCCCGTACCGGGAAGCAGCGGGAGCAGGTTGCGGTCGAGGCCACAGCCCAGGAGGTGGACGCCGCCGTCCGCGCGGCCCACGCCGCCCGCCCGGCCCTCGTGGACCGCACGGTTCGCGCGGCCTTCCTGCGCAGCGCCGCCGAGCAGCTCGAAGCGGCCAAGGACCAGCTCGTCGAGGCCGCCGACGCGGAGACCGCGCTCGGCCCGGTCCGGCTGACCGGCGAACTCGCCCGCACCTGCTACCAGCTGCGGGCCTTCGCGGACATCGTCGACGAGGGCGCCTTCCTCGACGTCGTCATCAACCACCCCGACGACACCGCGACGCCGCCGATCCCGGACCTGCGCCGCTACAAGGTCCCGCTGGGCGTCGTCGCCGTCTACTCGGCCTCCAACTTCCCCTTCGCCTTCTCCGTGCCCGGCGGTGACACCGCGAGCGCGCTCGCGGCCGGCTGCCCGGTGGTCGTCAAGGCGCACCCGGACCACCCGGGCCTCTCCGAGCTGGTCGCGGCGGTCCTGCGCCGGGCCGCGGCCCAGCACGACATCCCCGACGGTGTCGTCGGTCTGGTCCACGGCTTCGAGGCGGGCGTCGAGCTGGTCAAGCACCCGCTGGTCGCGGCGGCCGGCTTCACCGGTTCCGTACGAGGCGGCCGTGCTCTCTTCGACGCGGCGGCGGCCCGTCCGGTCCCGATCCCGTTCCACGGAGAGCTGGGCTCACTGAACCCGGTGGTGATCACGGAGGCGGCCGCCAACGAGCGTGCCGAGGCGATCGGAACGGGCCTCGCGGGCTCCATGACGCTGGGCGTCGGCCAGTTCTGCGTGAAGCCCGGCCTGGTGCTGGCCCCGGCCGGCGCGGCGGGCGACCGTCTGCTGAAGTCCCTGACGGACGCGGTGAGCGACACCGCGTCCGGCGTTCTCCTCGACCACCGGATGCGAGACAACTTCGTCGCCGGTGTCGCCGAGCGCGCCGAACTGCCCGAGGTCGAGTCCCCGGTGACGCCGGGCGCGGGCGGCGAGCACACGGTCAGCGCGGGGTTCCTCACGGTGGCGGCGGACAAGCTGGCGGCCGAGGGGGCGTACGACCTGCTCCTGGAGGAGTGCTTCGGGCCGGTCACCGTGGTGGCACGCTACGCGGACGACGCCGAGGCGAACGCCGTTCTCTCGCGACTGCCGGGGAACCTGACGGCGACGGTCCACCTGTCGGCCGAGGAAGCCGCGGGGGAGGGGCGTGGGGCGGAGATCCTCGCCGAGCTGACGCCGCTGGCCGGGCGTGTACTGGTGAACGCGTGGCCGACCGGGGTCGCTGTGGCCGCGGCCCAGCATCACGGGGGGCCGTACCCCGCCACGACGTCCACGTCGACTTCCGTCGGCGGCACGGCTGTTGAGCGGTGGCTGCGGCCGGTGGCTTATCAGAACGCGCCTGCCGCGCTGCTGCCGGTCGAGCTGCGGGACGAGAACGAGTTGGGGCTGCCGCGTCGGTTCAACGGTCAGCTGGAGCGGTAGCGCTGATCGCTGGTGGGGTGCGGGATTCGCGGCTGCGGGCCCGTTGTGGCCTGTCGCGCCCGCGCGGCGGAGCCGCATATCGGCACAGCCCCGCACCCCTTAAGTCCGCCTGTCTTCCGCTGCGATAATCAGGCAATGGACTTGGAGCTTTCCCCACTGCCCTTTCCCCTCCGTACGTATGGACCCGACGGGCACTGGTCCTTCGAGGACGGGGTGCTCACCGGGTGGGCCGGGCCCCGGCAGGACCGGTTCGTGCCGCCCACCGGGGAGGCGCTGGATCCCGCCGCCGACGCGCCGCGGCTGCTGGGCGCCCCGGAGGGGGAGTTCCAGCTGATCGCCCGGGTCACCGTCGGGTTCGGGGCGGCCTTCGACGCCGGGGTGCTGTACGTCCATGTCGGCGAACGGGCCTGGGCCAAGCTCTGTCTGGAGTACTCCCCGGATGTGCCCACCGTCTGCACGGTGGTCACCCGGGGACACTCCGACGACGCCAACTCCTTCACTGTGGGCGGCAGTTCGGTCTGGCTCCGGATCAGCCGCACCGGCCGGGCCTTCGCCTTCCACGCCTCGCGCGACGGCGAGAGGTGGACCTTCGTCCGCCTGTTCACCCTGGGCGACGAGAAGGAGGCGGACGCGGCCCTGGTCGGCTTCATGACCCAGTCGCCGATGGGGGAGGGGTGCGTGGTGACGTACGACCACATCGAGTTCCGCCCGGAGTGGCCGAAGGATCTGCGGGACGGCAGCTGAGCGCTGCGCTGGGCCTGAGCCGGGCGCCGTCGGATGTGCCAGGTCAGGTGTCGGGCGGTGAGGGTCTGCGGGGGCTGGTCGCAGTTCCCCGCGCCCCTGGGTCGAACCGCCGGTCCGAAAAAGGATCCCCCGCCCCAGCACCGACTCACCCACCACCCGTAAGCGCTGCGCGGCCCCCGCCGGGGGCCGCGCATACGTCGCAGGGAACCCGGGAATGATCCGCGCTGCTTGAACGTTCATCCACCCAGCGGGGAGCGTCTCCGTACCCGTCAGACCTGGAGAGCCGAAGACATGCGCGTCGAGATCTGGAGCGACATCGCCTGCCCCTGGTGCTACGTGGGCAAGGCCCGCTTCGAGAAGGCGCTCGACGCCTTCCCGTACCGCGACGGCGTCGAGGTGGTGCACCGGTCCTTCGAGCTGGACCCGGGGCGGGCCAAGGGTGACATCCAGCCCGTGCTCACGATGCTCACCAAGAAGTACGGCATGAGCGAGGCGCAGGCGCAGGCCGGTGAGGAGAACCTGGGGGCGCAGGCCGCCGCCGAGGGGCTCGCGTACCGGACCCGGGACCGTGACCACGGCAACACCTTCGACATGCACCGCCTGCTCCACCTCGCGAAGGACAAGGGGCGCCAGGACGAGCTGATCCAGCTCTTCTACCGGGCGAACTTCGCCGAGGAGCGGTCCGTCTTCGGCGACGAGGAGCGGCTCGTGGAGCTGGCCGTCGCCGCCGGCCTCGACGCCGACGACGCCCGGGGAGTACTCGCCGACCCGGACGCGTACGCCGACGCCGTACGCGCGGACGAGCGCGAGGCCGCCGAACTGGGCGCGGGCGGGGTGCCGTTCTTCGTCCTCGACCGGAAGTACGGCGTCTCCGGCGCCCAGCCCGCCGAGGTCTTCGCCCAGGCGCTCACCCAGGCATGGGGTGAACGGCCCGCTCCCCTCAAGGTCGTCCAGGCGGAGGGAAGCGAGAGCGCCGAGGTCTGCGGGCCCGACGGGTGTGCCGTGTCCCAGAAGTAGTGCCGGCTGGAAAACCACAGGTCAGGGCTGATGTATAAGCAGTTCTTCGCGGTGCCGTGCAGAATTCGGCAATGGACGGGGAGATCTCCGGGCCGCACAGTAGTGCCATGGAGACCTTCGAGAACCTCCGTAACCTCGTCCGTGCCGAGTTCGCTCCGAAGAACACCTATCTGAACACCGCGAGCACCGGCCTCCTCCCCGCCCGCGCGGTGGCCGCCATGCGCGACGCCGTGCAGTCCGTGGCCGACGGCCAGTCGCAGGACATGTTCGCCGACGTGGAGGCCTCGCGCGCCGCCTTCGCGCGGCTCGTCGGGGTGTCCGAGCGCAGGGTCGCCGCCGGGGCCTCGGTCGCCGTCTACAGCGGACTGATCGCCGCGTCGCTGCCCGCCGGCGCCGAAGTCCTCACCGCCGAGGACGACTTCACCTCCGTCCTCAACCCGTTCCACGTGCGCGGGGACCTGAAGGTGCGGACCGTGCCGCTGGAGCGGATTCCCGAGTCCGTCCGGCCGGGCACCGCCCTCGTCGCCGTCAGCGCCGCACAGTCCGCCGACGGACGCATCGTCGACCTGGGCGCCCTCCGCGAGGCCGCCCGCGAGCACGGCGCCCGTACGTACGTGGACGCCTCCCAGGCCACCGGCTGGCTGCCCATCGACGCGGATGCCTACGACTACGTCTCCTCCGTCGCCTTCAAGTGGCTCGTCTGCCCACGTGGCGTGGCCTTCCTCGTCGTACCCGAGGATCTGGGCGGACTGACACCCGTGTTCGCGGGCTGGGTCGCGGGGGAGGAGCCCTGGGCCAGCTGCTACGGCCCGGTGCAAGAACTCGCCCACTCCGCACGGCGGTTCGACGAAAGCCCGAGTCTGTTCTCCTATGCCGGAGCCCGCCACTCCCTCGCCCTGATCGAGGAGTTGGGCGTGGACACCGTACGCGCCCACGACCTCGCGCTCGCCGACCGTTTCCGCGCCGGCCTCGACCGGCTGGGGCGGCAGCCATTGGCGGCGCCCGGCTCGGCCATCGTTTCCGTCCCACAACTCGGCCACCGGCAGCCCGAGTTGAGCCGGGCCGGGGTCGAGGTCTCCGACCGGGCCGGAAATCTGCGCGCGGCCTTCCATCTCTACAACACGACTTCGGACGTCGACCGCCTCCTGGACGTCCTGTCCGGCTGAACCGGTGGCGCGAGATCCCCGGGGACGCCAGGAAGGGCGCCAAGGGGTGGTGGTGCCGGGTGGAGTCGACGCCGGACAGGACCGTCAGGTCCGTGAGACCGCCCGCCGGCGCGGAACCGCGTCGGCGGCGGGTGTACGGGGAGAGTCCGCGCCGGCCGAGGCGTACACGCCGTACGGCGGCCAGGTGCGCGCAGCCGCCGCGCGCGTCACGCGCACGGTACGGCCGCCACCGAGGACGTGGTACAGGAGGTCTTCGCCCAGCTCTGGACCAGGCCGTACGCCTTCGGCGCGCGCCGTGGCTCGCTGCGCATCTGGCTGTCGATGCTCGCCCACCCGCGTGCTCCGTGCTGCGCGCCATCCCCGATGCCTGTGGCGACTGGTCCACCTCGCCGTCCGCATCCTCGGCACGGCCGTGGGACCCGACGCGCCGCCGGTGCTCTTCGCCGTCACCGGCGGCGCGAAATGGGTGCTGGGCTCGGAGGACGAACCCGTACGGGCCGAACTCGCCCTGCATCCGGTCGACTTCTGTTTGCTGGTCGGCGGCCGCCACGCACCCGGCGAGGTGCCGCGCGGTGAGACGGGAGACACGGCGGCCGTACGTGAGGTACTGAAACTGGAACGCGCGGCCTCAGTGGCGTGGCTCTGAGTGCCACCGGTGGCGGTTCACCTCACCGGAGTGAAGTCCCGTGCCCCGATGCTGCATCCACCGCGGTTCCGCCGACCGGAGGAGCGGTCACCTCACCGGAGTGAAGTCCCGTGCCCCGATGAACTCCGGCCTGCGCACCGGTGCCGCGAACGGTTCCACCGCCTGGTTCTCCACGCTGTTGAACACGATGAAGACGTTGCTGCGCGGAAACGGCGTGATGTTGTCCCCGGACCCGTGCATGCAGTTGCAGTCGAACCAGGTCGCCGAACCCGCCCTGCCCGTGAACAACTTGATGCCGTGCTCGTCGGCCAGCGAGGTCAGTGCCTCGTCGGACGGGGTGCCCGCGTCCTGCATCTGGAGCGACTTCTTGTAGTTGTCCTCGGGCGTCGCCCCCGCACAGCCGAGGAACGTGCGGTGCGACCCCGGCATGATCATGAGGCCGCCGTTGGTGTCGAGGTTCTCGGTCAGCGCGACCGAGACGGACACCGTCCGCATGTTCGGCAGACCGTCCTCCGCGTGCCAGGTCTCGAAGTCGGAGTGCCAGTAGAAGCCGCCCGCCCCGAACCCCGGCTTGACGTTGATCCGCGACTGGTGGACGTACACGTCGGAGCCGAGGAGCTGCCGGGCCCGCCCGACGACCCGCTCGTCCCGCACGAGCTGCGCGAACACCTCGCTGATCCGGTGCACCTCGAAGACCGACCGGATCTCCTTCGACTTCGGCTCGATGATCGACCGCTCGTCGGCCCGGATGGCCGGATCGGTGATCAGCCTCTCCAACTCGGCCCGGTAGAGCGCGACCTCGTCGTCCTCCAGAAGCCGGTCGAGTGCCCGGAAGCCATCACGCTCGTACGCCATGAGGTCGGCCGCGGTGAACGGTCCGCGCGTGTCCGGCGCACCCCAGAGGACCGGGTCCTGACGCGGGACGGTCACCTCCGCGGCGCCACGGGTGGGGTACAGGTCGGTGGGGGTTGACGTGGGTGACATGGGTGTCAGACCTCCTCGGAGTCGGGGGCGAAGTCGGGTTCCGTCAGCAGGGGATAGACGCCGTTCTCGTCGTGGTCCTCGCGGCCGGTCACGGGCGGGTTGAAGACGCACAGACAGCGGAAGTCCTCCTTGATCCGCATGGTGTGCCGCTCGTGCCCGTCGAGGAGGTACATGGTGCCGGGAGTGATCGTGTACGTCCGGCCGGTCTCGTCGTCGGTCAGCAGGGCCTCGCCCTCGACGCACACGACGGCCTCGACGTGGTTCGCGTACCACATCGACGTCTCCGTGCCCGCGTACAGGACGGTTTCGTGAAGCGAGAAGCCGACCCGCTCCTTGGCGAGGACGATGCGTTTGCTCTCCCAGGTGCCGGACGCCGCCTTCACATGCCGGTCGGTGCCTTCGATGTCCTTGAACGAACGGACGATCACGGTGCTCAACAACCCCTTTCGTGGGTGATCGGTGATCTATGCGGTCTCGCGCACGGCGCGGGCCACGATGCGCAGGCCCTCGTCCAGTTCCTCGGGCGTGACGGTGAGCGCGGGCAGCAGCTTCACGACCTCGCCCTCCGGGCCCGACGTCTCGATGAGCAGCCCGAGTTCGAAGGCCCGCCGAGCGACCCGCCCCGCACGCGCCTTCTCGTGGAACTCCAGGCCCCACACCAGGCCCCGGCCCCGGTACTCCTTGACGTCGGCGAGGTTCTCCTCGGTGATCGAGATCAACCCCTCCTCGACCTGCTCACCACGGGAATGCGTCTGCTTCTCCATGGCCGAACCGTCGGACCAGTACGTCTCCAGCGCGGCGGTGGCCGTCACGAACGCCGGGTTGTTGCCGCGGAACGTGCCGTTGTGCTCGCCCGGCTCCCAGATGTCCAGCTCGGACCTGAACAGGCAGAGGGACATGGGGAGTCCGTACCCGCTGATGGACTTCGACACGGTGACGATGTCGGGTACGACGCCCGCTTCCTCGAAGGAGAAGAAGGCACCGGTCCGCCCGCAGCCCATCTGGATGTCGTCGACGATCAGCAGCATGTCCTGACGTGCGCACAGGTCGGCCAGCGCCCGCAGCCACTCCGGGCGCGCCACGTTGATGCCGCCCTCGCCCTGCACGGTCTCCACGATCACGGCGGCCGGCTTGTTGAGACCGGAGCCCTGGTCCTCCAACAGCCGCTCGAACCACAGGAAGTCGGGGACGGTTCCCTCGAAGTAGTTGTCGAACGGCATCGGCGTGCCGTGCACCAGCGGAACGCCCGCACCGGCTCGCTTGAAGGCGTTGCCGGTCACGGCGAGTGACCCGAGGGACATACCGTGGAAGGCGTTGGTGAAGGAGACGATGGCCTCCCGCCCCTTCACCTTCCGCGCCAGCTTCAGCGCCGCCTCGACGGCGTTGGTGCCCGTCGGGCCCGGGAACATGACCTTGTACGGCAGTTCGCGGGGCCGCAGCACCAGTTTCTGGAAGGACTCCAGGAACGCGCGCTTGGCGCCGGTCGACATGTCGAGCCCGTGCGTGACGCCGTCCCGCTCCAGATAGTCGATCAACGCCCGTTTGAGTACCGGGTTGTTGTGGCCGTAGTTGAGCGATCCGGCGCCGGCGAAGAAGTCGAGGTAGGCGCGGCCGTCCTCGTCGTACATACGGCTGCCCTGCGCACGGTCGAACACCGCGGGCCAGCTGCGGCAGTAGCTGCGCACCTCCGACTCGATGGTCTCGAAGACGTTCAGGTCGGGCTGGGTCATGGTCACGGGGGTGAACTCCTTGAGGTGCGGGCGAGTCAGCCGGAGAAGTCGGGGAACCCGGAGAGCCCCGAAGGCTCGGAGAGGGGGCCTATGCGGTACAGGACCTCGGGCTCGTGCAGGGCGTTCGGCTCGCTCGGCTCACTCGGGAAGAGATCCGCGTCGAACAGCACCTCCCGCTCGACGGTGGCGCCGTGGCGCTGTGCGAACGAGGTGAACAGCCGTTCCGAGGCGGTGTTGCCCGGCGTGATGGTGGTCTCGACGGTGGTGAGCCCCTGCTCGGCGACAACCCGCCGGGTCAGCCCGTCGAGCAGCGCGGCGGCGAGCCCGCGACCCCGGTGGCCGGCGTCGACGGCCACCTGCCAGACGAGCAGGGTGCGTGGCCGGTCCGGCCGGACGTACCCGGTGACGAAGCCGACCGGTCTCCCGTCGGGGTCCCGGGCGACGGCCGAGGTGGCGGCGAAGTCCCGGCACCAGAGCAGATAGCTGTACGAGGAGTTGAGGTCGAGAACCTTCGAGTCCCTGGCGATCCGCCAGAGGGCGGCCCCGTCGGCCACCATCGGTCGGTCGATTCGCAGGTCTGTCCGTACGGCATTCATGCAAATTGAACTTACCGAGAGGAAATCAAAAACGCATCGTCGGTCGAGGTTACGTGTGGACGCGGAATATGTTATTCGGCGGACATGGAAACGCCCGGTTTGCGGGGTAAATCCCATACAAAACGGGCGCGTTGTTGCGTGCGTCACACTCGCGTAATTCGCTTGATTTGTCTGCGAAATTGTTGTGTTTAGGTCGATGAAATGCGGGCAGAAGCGTACGGGGGGCTACCCTGAATTTAATTACCTGATTTCATCGCGCATTCACGAGAAATTCGCGACCGTCGCCCGGGCCCCCTCGGTGTCCACCACGAGCCCCCGGTCTGCCAGAGCCGCACCCAGCGCGACCAGACTCCCGAGCACCGCCTCCCGCGTCGCGGCGGCCCCGTAGTGGTTGACCCGGATCATCTCCTTGGCCAGCGCGCCCCCACCCGCCGCCAGCGGCAGCGCCGGATCGGCGGCCAGAGCGCTCGCCACCAGCTCCGACGCGACGATTCCGGAGGGTGCCCGCAGGGTCGTGGCGACCGGCGCGGCATCCTCGGCCTCGTACACATACGGCTCAAGGCCGCCGCCCAGCGCGAGCACCCCGGCCCGGGTGGCCGCCGCCGCGGTGGTGTGCCGGGCGATCACCGTGTCGAGGCCCGCCGCCTCGATCCGCTCGACGCACGCCTCCAGCGCGAGCATCTCCAGCTGGGCGGGAGCGTGCGGGAGCGCGCGACGGCCACCGTCGATCCACCGCTCCTTCCAGTCCAGCAGCGAGAGGTACGACCGCCGCGGCGCCCCGGGGTTCGCCGCCATCCGCGCCCACGCCCGCTCGCTCACCGACACCGCCGACACGCCGGCCGGCCCGCCCATCGCCTTCTGTGCCCCGATCACGCACAGGTCGACACCCCACGCGTCCGGCAGCACCGGCTCGGCGCCGACCGACGCGACGGCGTCGAGATAGAAGAGGGCGCCCTGTTCCCGTACCGCCTCGCCGATCTCCGCGACCGGGTTGGTGTTGCCGGTCGCCGCCTCCGCGTGCACCAGCGAGACGAAGTCGATCTCCGGGTGCTCCGTGAACGCCTCCCGGATCTGCGCGGCCGTGGCCGCCGCGTGGAAGGGCACCGCGAGGTCGACGACCGTGGCGCCGCAGTCCCGCAGCCAGTCGCCGAACGTCTGCCCGTAGGGGCCCGTGACGACGTTGAGGGCCGTCGTGCCCGGTCCGGCGGTCCCCCTGATGGCGCCCTCCAGGGGCAGCAGCGCCTCGCCCTGCATGATCACGACGTCCTGCCCGGTGTCGAGCAGCCGTGCCACCCGGTCCTCGATCGAGGCGAAGCGCGTGGCGGTCAGGGGCGCCAGGTCCAGGAAGGGATGCGTGGTCACGGAGGTGCTCTCTTCGGATCGCGGGGTAGGTAAGCCGGGTCGAGACTAACCGGAGATCCCCCTGACCCTCGGGCCGACGGGATCCGAGGCCGCGCGACCTCGAAACCGCAGGTCGCGTGGCATCGTAACCATGGGAATAGTTTGAGAGGGTCAAACGTCTCCTTATAATCAGAAGTCACAGTCCCCCCACAGGAGGTTCCCGTGCACACGGTCCCCGGACGACGGTCCCGCATCCTGGCCGCCACCACCGCGACGGTGGGGCTCCTGCTCGTGGCCGGCTGCTCCTCGGACGACGACGGCGGCAGCGCGGCGAAGACCGCCGCCGGCGGGGTGGAACTCGCCAAGGCGGGGCAGCTCACCGTCTGCACCCACCTTCCCTACCCGCCCTTCCAGTCGGAGATCGACGGCAGGGTGCAGGGCTTCGACGTGTCGCTCGTCGACCTCGTGGCCAGGAACCTCGGTGTGAAGCAGGAGATCCTCGACACGCCGTTCGAGAACTTCAAGACGGGCGCCTTCCTCAACGCGGGGCAGTGCGACCTCGGCGCCGCCGGCATGACCATCACGGAGGAGCGCGAGAAGAACGTCGACTTCTCCGACCCGTACTTCGACGCCACACAGGCCGTTCTCGTCGACAAGAGCAGCGGCATCGCCTCCGCCGCCGACCTCCAGGGCAAGAAGGTCGGCGCCCAGGCACAGACGACCGGTGAGGACTACGCCAAGAAACAGGGCCTCGACCCGGTCTCCTTCGAGGCCTCCGACGCCGTCCTCAACGGCCTGCGCACCAAGCAGGTCGAGGCCGTCGTCATCGACTACCCGGTCGTCCAGGGCTGGCTCAAGACCCCTGCCAACGCCGACGCCTTCAAGGTGGTGGACAACCTCAACACCGGTGAGCAGTACGGCTTCACGGTGAAGAAGGGCAACACCGAGCTGCTCGCCGCCCTCAACAGGGCGATCGCCGACGCGAAGGCCGACGGCACGTACAAGAAGCTGTACGAGCAGTGGATCGGCCCGTACGACGAGTCCGCGGCCGCTCCGTCCGCGTCATGACCGAGGTCTCCGGCAAGCAAGTACAGCCCCGTAAGCAGGGGTTGAGCCGTCGTCAGAAGCGGGCGCTGTCCCGGGGCGCCCAGTACGCGCTGTTCGTCGCCGCCGTGGTCGCCCTCGCGGTGTCGGCCGACTGGGACCGGCTGCAGAACCAGTTCGCGCAGGCGGACCTGGCCGAGCAGATGTTCCCGGAGATCATCACGCTGGCGCTCAAGAACACCGTCCTCTACACCCTGTCGGGCTTCGTCTTCGGCCTGGTGCTGGGGATGGCGATCGCCCTGATGCGGCTGTCACCGGTGGGCCCCTACCGCTGGGTCGCGGGCATCTACATCGAGATCTTCCGTGGTCTGCCGGCCCTGCTGATCTTCATTTTCGTCGGCGTGGCGGTACCCCTCGCCTTCCCCGGCACGGAGATCCCGGGCGGGACGTACGGCAAGGTGGCACTGGCCCTCGGCCTGGTGTCGGCGGCGTACATGGCCGAGACGATCCGCGCGGGCATCCAGGCGGTCCCCAAGGGGCAGATGGAGGCGGCCCGTTCGCTGGGCTTCTCGCACGCCCGGGCGATGGTCTCGATCATCATCCCGCAGGCGTTCCGCGTCGTGATCCCGCCGCTCACCAACGAGTTGGTCCTCCTCTTCAAGGACTCCTCACTGGTGCTGTTCCTCGGCGTCACCCTGGAGGAACGTGAACTGGCCAAGTACGGCCGCGACCTGGCCAGCCAGACCGCCAACTCCACACCGATCCTGGTGGCGGGCCTGTGCTATCTGCTGGTGACGGTGCCGCTGGGCCTCGTCGTACGACGGCTGGAGACGAAGGCGGGGGAGGCGGTGAAGTGAGCGACGACACCAAGGACACGGGCGTTCCGGAGATCCAGGTCCGGGACCTGTACAAGTCGTTCGGCGACAACGAGGTGCTGCGCGGCATCGACCTGGAGATCGGGCAGGGCGAGGTCGTGTGTGTGATCGGCCCGTCCGGCTCCGGCAAGTCGACCCTTCTGCGCTGTGTGAACCTGCTGGAGGAGCCGACGAAGGGCCAGGTCTTCGTCGGCGGTACGGAGGTCACGCACCCGGACGTCGACATCGACGAGGTCCGCCGCCGTATCGGCATGGTCTTCCAGCAGTTCAACCTCTTCCCGCATCTGACGGTGACGGAGAACCTGACGCTGCCGCAACGCCGGGTGCTGAAGCGGGACAAGGCTCAGGCCGCGCGCGTGGCCGCGGAGAATCTGGAGCGGGTGGGCCTCTCGGAGAAGGCGAACGCCTACCCGGCGTCCCTCTCCGGCGGCCAGCAGCAACGGGTCGCCATCGCGAGGGCGTTGGCGATGGGCCCGGAGGTCATGCTGTTCGACGAGCCGACGTCGGCACTCGACCCCGAGCTGGTGGGGGACGTGCTGGCGGTCATGCGCAGGCTGGCGAACGAGGGCATGACGATGATGGTCGTCACGCACGAGATGACGTTCGCCCGCGAGGTCGCCGACCGGGTCGTCTTCATGGACGGCGGAGTGATCGTCGAGGACGGCACCCCGGACCGGGTCATCAGCAACCCGAGCCACGAACGCACCCGCCACTTCCTCTCCCGCCTGCTGGACCCCGCGATGGCGGACGTGGAGGAGGAATCGGCACCGGAGGCGGAGAAGCCGAAGGGGCCGAACTAGGGTGCCGTCCATGAGCGATCAGACGGTGCTGCAGGTGAGGGGCCGGGTCCTGGTCGGCCCGGAGGAGACCCGGGACGAGCTGTGGGTGGTCGGCGGCAGGATCACGTACGACCGCCCGCCCGGCGCCCGTGACATCCGCACGGTGGAGGGCTGGGCGCTGCCCGGCCTGGTCGACGCGCACTGCCACGTGGGCCTGGGGCCGCACGGCCCGGTGCCCGAGGACACGGCGGAGAAACAGGCACTGACCGACCGGGACGCCGGGACCCTCCTCATCCGTGACGCGGGCTCACCGTCGGACACCCGCTGGACCGACTCCCGCGAGGATCTCCCGAAGATCATCAGAGCGGGCCGGCACATCGCCCGCACCCGCCGCTACATCCGTGGCTTCGCGCACGAGATCGAGCCGGACGACCTGGTCGCGTACGTCGCCCAGGAGGCCCGGCGCGGCGACGGCTGGGTGAAGCTGGTGGGGGACTGGCTGGACCGGGGCACCGGCGACCTCTCCGCCTGCTGGCCGCGCGAGAAGGTGGAGGCGGCGATCACGGAGGCCCACCGCCTGGGCGCGCGGGTCACGGCCCACTGCTTCGCGGAGGACTCCCTGCGGGACCTGGTCGAGGCCGGCATCGACTGCGTCGAGCACGCCACGGGCCTGACGGAGGACACGATTCCCCTGTTCGCCGCGCGGGGCGTGGCGATCGTCCCGACGCTGGTGAACATCTCGACGTTCCCGAACCTGGCGGCATCCGGTGAAGCCAAGTTCCCGACCTGGTCGGCCCATATGCGACGGCTGCACGAACGCCGCTACGACACGGTGCGTTCCGCGTACGACGCGGGGATCGCGGTGTACGTCGGCACGGACGCGGGGGGCACGTTGCCGCACGGGCTGGTCGCGGCGGAGGTGGCCGAGCTGACCAAGGCCGGCATCCCGGCGGTGGAGGCGCTGTCGGCGACGACGTGGGGCGCGCGGGAGTGGCTGGGGCGGCCCGGCCTCGATGAGGGGGCGGCGGCGGACCTGGTGGTGTACGAGAGCGATCCGCGGGCGGACGTACGGGTGCTGGGGGCGCCGCTGCGGGTGGTGCTGAACGGGCGGGTGGCGGCCTGAGGTTCGCTGGAAGAACGGCCGCGTGATCGACCGGGAAGCACAGCCCTGGGTGGAGTTCACCCTGACCCTGGCGAAGGCCCCGTAGCGCCGGGCGGTACGGGGCCGGCCGCCGACGTGGAAACGCAGGGCGCCCCCGCCGAAGCGGGGTTGGCGCAGACCGGCGGCAGCGACAGTCAACAGCCCTTCGGTGTCAGGCCTGTTGACTGCCGAATGAAAACGTTTTAACTTCCTCTCACTCCAGCATCGAGACCCGAGGGGGACCCGTGGTCGCTGTCCTACGGGAACGCGCAGGTACAGAGGAGGTTGACACATCTCGCCGTCGAACCGGCGATGAGCGCCCGCGGCGAAAACGTTTGCAGAGTCGCGGCCTCGCTCTGCTGCTGCTGCCCGGCCTCGCCTACTTCCTGCTGTTCCACTACGGCGCCCTGGCCGGCAACGTCATCGCCTTCAAGGAGTACATCCCCTTCGACGGCCTCTGGGGCAGTCCCTGGGTCGGCCCCGGCAACTTCCAGCGGATGTTCGAGGACGGCGCATTCTGGGACGCGGTGCTCAACACCGTCTGGATCGCCGTCCTCCAACTGGGCTTCTACTTCCCGGTGCCGCTCGCCCTCGCCCTGCTCCTGCACAGCCTCACCTGGAGCACGGTGCGCCGGTTCGTGCAGTCGGTGGCCTACCTGCCGCACTTCATCTCGTGGGTGATCGTCGTCGCCCTCTTCCAGCAGCTGCTCGGCGACACCGGACTGCTCAACACCTCGCTGGACGGCATGGGACTGAGCACCGTCGACATCATCGGCAACCCCGACGCCTTCAAGCCGCTCACCGTCGCCCAGGTCATCTGGAAGGACGCCGGCTGGGGCACGATCATCTTCCTCGCCGCACTGGCCCAGGTCGACGAGCAGCAGTACGAGGCCGCCGCGATCGACGGCGCCGGGCCCTGGCGGCGCTTCTGGCACGTCACGCTGCCCGCCATCCGCCCGGTGATCGTGCTGCTGCTGATCATGCGGCTCGGCGACATCCTCTCCGTCGGCTTCGAGCAGATGCTGCTGCAGCGCGACGCGGTCGGCCCGGAGGCCGCCGAGATCATCGACACCTTCGTCTACTACCAGGGCATCGTCGGCGGTGACTACGGATTCGCCGCCGCCGCGGGCCTGTTCAAGGGCGTCATCGGCGCCCTCCTCGTCTATGCCGCCAACAAGGTCGCCCACCGCCTCGGCGAACAGGGGGTCTACAAGTGACTGCCGACGTCCGGCCCGGCTGGCTGGAGAAGCCGAAGCCGCTCACCCAGGCCGCGAAGGCCCTCGCGCTCGTCGCCGTCGTCCTCCTGGTCTGCGTGCCGTTCCTCGTCATCGTGTCGACCTCGCTGGCCTCCACCGACGAGGTCGTCGACAACGGCGGCTGGGTACTGTGGCCGACCGAACCGTCGCTCGACGCCTACCGCGACATCCTCGACGGCGGCATCGTCACCCACGCCCTCGGGGTGAGCGCCGGCGTCACGATCATCGGCACCCTGCTCAGCCTCGCCTGCACGGTGACCCTCGCCTACGCCCTGTCCCGCCCCGGGGTCTTCGGCGGCAGGCCGGTGCTGCTCCTCATCCTGTTCACGTTCCTCTTCCCACCCGGCATGATCCCGAGCTTCCTGCTGGTCAAGGAGCTGGGCCTGCTGGATAGTTACGCCTCACTGGTCCTGCCCGTCCTGGTCAACGTCTTCAATCTCGTCGTCTTGCGCGGCTTCTTCCAGGGCATCCCGGAGGAACTGTACGAGGCCGCACGGCTCGACGGGGCGGGGGACTGGCGGGTGCTGTTCTCGGTTGTCCTGCCCCTGTCCAAGGCGGCGCTCGCCGTGGTCGGCCTGTTCTACGCGGTGGCGTACTGGAACTCCTGGTTCTACGCCTCCCTCTACCTGGAGAGCGACCACTGGCCCCTCCAGCAGGTGTTGCGCACCTACGTGGTGGCCGGCTCCGGGCTCACCGACGCGACGACCGGCGAGGGCACGATCACCGCCCCGCAGACCGTGCAGATGGCGGTGCTGGTGATCGCCACCGTGCCGATCCTGCTGGTCTACCCGTTCCTGCAGAAGTACTTCACGAAGGGCGTGCTCACGGGCGCCATCAAGAGCTGACGTTCCATCAAGGGCTGACATCCCATCAAGAGCCGTGTTCGGAAAGGTCACTTGATCATGCCCAGCATCTCCCGACGCACCCTGTTGCGTTCCGCCGGCGCGGTCGGCGCCGCCGTCTGTGCCCCCACCCTGCTGACCGCCTGTTCCACCGGCTCGGGCGGCAGCGACGTCTCCAACGCGGGCAAGAAACTAGCCCCCTGGCCCGCCTACCGACCCACCTCCACCGGCCCCAAGCCGGACCTCGCCCCCACCGGCGCAGGAGTCCAGGCCGGATACACCGCCTACCCTTCCGACCTGGTGAGGTCCGTCTCCCGCACCCCGGGTGACGGCTCCACCATCAAGGTCATGTCAGTGTCCTTCGGCACACCGCCCAAGCCCGCCTCCGCGAACCAGTTCTGGGCCGCCGTCGAGAAGGCCCTCGGCGTGAAGATCGAGTACACGATCGTCTCCCAGGCCGACTACCAGAAGAAGATGGCCACCGTGATGGCCGGCGACGCCGACACCCTCCCGGACGTCATCAACCTCTTCTCCGGGTTCGTCCTGCCCCGCGAGGCCGAGTTCGTGCAGCGGCGGGCGGAGGACCTCACGCCCTACCTGTCCGGCGAGGCGATCACCGACTACCCCAACCTCGCGAACATCCCCACCCACGCCTGGCGCGACATGGGCCGCATCGGCGGCCGGGTCTTCGGCATCCCGCTGGAACGCCCGCTGCCAGGCTCCACCCTCTGGGTCAACCAGGGCATGTTCACCGACGCCGGCATGGCGGAGGGCTGGAGTGCGGACGACTTCGCCGCCGCCGCCAGGAACGCGACGAGCGGACGGACGTACGCGCTCGGAGCCGCCTCCGGTTCCCTGTTCGGCAACGCCGTGCACTGCGCCGCCCACAAGGCACCCCAGGAGTGGGCCGTCACCAAGGACGGCACCTTCGTACCGGGCTGGGCCGACGAACGCTTCAAGGCCTCGATCGCCTTCCAGTCCCGGCTCCGCGAGGACGGCTCCTACCACCCGGACGCCACATCCATCTCCCAGATCGACCTCACCACCCTCTACTACAACGGCACGGTCGGCTCCATGCAGGACGGATTCGGCGCCTACCTGCCCAAGTACCGGGAATCGCAGGGCAAGTTGACCCCGGCCGCAGCGCTGCCCTACAGCGTCGGCGGCGAGCCGGGCGGCATCGTCGCGGCCCGCCGCTCCTTCGGCTACACCGTGCTCAAGAAGGCCAAGAAGGAACGCGTCGAGCTGCTGCTGCGCATCCTCGACTACCTCGCCGCGCCCTTCGGCAGCCAGGAGTGGGAACTCGTCCACTACGGCGTCGAGGGCACCCACTTCACCCGCGGCAAGGACGGCTCACCACAGCCCACCAGGCTCGGCGAGGTGGAGAACAACACCAACCTGCCGCTGAAGTACCTCGCCGAAGGCCCCCAGGTGCTGTTCGTGCCGGGCATGCCCGACGCCGTACGAGCCCTGCACGCCTGGCAGCTCAAGGTCGTCCCGCACGCCGTCCGCAACGCCTCCTACGGCCTGCAGTCCCGGACGAAGAACGCCCAGGGCACCACGCTCAAGGCGCTCCTCGACGACACCGTCACCGGCATCGTCGCCGGGCGCATCCCACTGTCGGAGTGGGACGGGGCGGTGAAGAAGTGGAGGTCCCGGGGTGGCGACAGAATGGCCGAGGAGTTCGCGAAGGACTACGCGGCCAACACGTGAACGGCTGCCGGTGGAAGACCGGTGGAAGAGGAGACGCGGGGGATGGGGAACGACATGGGGTCCAAGCGGCGGGTCACGATCAGGGAGGTCGCGGAGCGCGCGGGGGTGTCGATGGCCACCGCCTCCCGCGCGCTCAGCGGCAACCACCCGGTGCCCCCCACGACACGGGCCCGCGTCCTGCGCGCCGCCCGCGACCTCGACTACGTCGCCAACGCGCACGCCCGCGCCCTCGTCGGCGGTGGCCGCAAGATGGCTGCGGTCGTCGTCCGCCAGGTGACCAGCCCGTTCTACGCCCAGGTCGCCGAGGGCGTCGAGGCGGAGGCCGCCGACCGCGGCTGGCTGTGCGTGGTCGGCGCGACCGGCGGCGATCCGCAGCGCGAGATGGAGTTCGTGCAGCTCATGCGGGAGGAGGGGGCCAGGCTGGTGATCCTGGTCGGCGGGGTCGTCGAGGACGACGCCTACCGCGAGCGGGTCGCCCACTACGCCCAGGCCCTGGACGCCACCGGCGCCCGGCTCGTGCTGTGCGGCAGACCCGCCCCGGATCCCGACATCCCCGCCCTGGTGGTCGAGTTCGACAACGAGGCGGGCGCGCGGGCCGTCACCGGGCACCTGCTGTCAGCCGGTCACCGCAGGATCGTCTTCCTCGGCGGGCTGCCCGGCAACACCGCCCTCGACGCCCGTGTCACCGGCTACCGGGCCGCGCTCGCCGAACACGGAATGCCGCCGAGCGCCGCGCACGTCGTCGACTGCGGCCTGGGCCGCGCGGCCGGTCTGCAGGCCATGACCGAACTCCTCAAGGAGACACGGGAGTTCACGGCGGTCTTCGCCGGGGACGACATGGTCGCCGCCGGAGCTCTCCGTGCCATCGCCGACGCGGGCCTGAGTGTCCCCGACGACATCTCCGTCGTCGGCTACAACGACATTCCCCTCGCCGAGGACTTCAACCCGCCGCTCACCACCGTCCGCACCCCCGCCGAGGAACTCGGCCGCGCCGCCGTCCGCATCGCCCTGCGCGACCCCGACCACGCCGCCGGCAGCCACCACCTGCTCGGCACCCACATCGTCGTACGCCGCAGCGTGGGCCCACCCCCGGCCCCCGCCGACTGAGGAGGGACCTGCGTCCAGTTCGTCGAACGCGGCAGCGTCGCCCCGGCCCAGGCCACCACCGACCGACGGGGGACCCGCACCCACATTGCTGGATGCCGCAGCGTGGCTTCGTCCCGGCTGTCACCGACTGTGCAGGACCTGCCTCCACATCGTCGAACGCCGAAGTGATGGCCCGCTCCCGGCTGTCACCGACCGTCGGGGGACCCGCAGCCACGTCGCCGTACGCTCCCGCCCCTGCCCCCGCCACCACCGACTGACGGAGGACCCACCCCCGTATGACCGCGCCGCACGTGTCGCTCCCCGACGATCCGACGCATCTGCCGAACCTTCCCGGACTGCCCCCGGCCGACCCGGTGCTCTCGCCCGTCACCGGGTGGACCCGCGCCCACTGGGAGGCGATCGCCGACCGGCTTCTCGAGGGGCTGTTGCCGTACGCCTCGCCGGGCTTCGCCCAGTACCGGCTGCCCGGGCCGCCCAGCCACTCCGGCCCGTGGTCGGATGGTCTGGAGGGCTTCGCGCGGTCGTTCCTGCTGGCCGCGTTCCGTATCGCGGGCTCGGACGGCCGCGTCGCTCCCACCCTCGTCGAGCGGTACGCGGCCGGACTCGCCGCCGGCACCGACCCGCACGGCACCGAAGCCTGGCCGCCCGTCACCGACCGGTCCCAGCCCATGGTCGAGGCCGCGTCGATCGCGATCGCCCTGCACGAGTCCCGTCGCTGGCTCTGGGACCACCTCGACCACGGGGTACGCGGACAGATCGTCCACTGGCTCGGCGGTTTCGTCGGCGCTGACGTCAACGACTCCAACTGGCGCCTGTTCCAGGTCATCACGGAGGAGTTCCTGGCCTCCGTCGGTGCCCCGCACAGCCGTGCCGAGATCGACGCCGGCCTCGCCCGCCTCGACGACTGGTACCGGGGCGGCGGCTGGTACACGGACGGCGACGGCCGCAAATTCGACTACTACAACGCCTGGGCGCTGCACCTGTACCCGGTGCTGTGGGCGCGTATCGCGGGCCCGCGCGTGAACCCGGGGACGGTGGCACGGCACCGCACCCGCCTGCGCGAGTTCCTCGCCGTCCACCAGCACTTCTTCGGCTCCGACGGCGCCCCGGTGCACCAGGGCCGTTCCCTCACCTACCGCTTCGCGACCGTCGCCCCACTGTGGGCGGGCGTCCTCGCCGACGTCACCCCGCTGCCGCCCGGCCGCACCCGCCGCCTCGCCTCGGGCGCGCTGCGGCACTTCGCCGAACGCGGCGCGCCGGACGAGCGCGGTCTGCTCACCCTCGGCTGGTACCGGCCCTTCCTGCCCGTCACCCAGCGCTATTCCGGCCCCGCCTCCCCCTACTGGGCGAGCAAAGCCTTCCTCGGCCTGCTGCTGCCCGAGAGCCACCCGGTGTGGACGGCACCCGAGGCGCCCGCCCCCGTGGACACGGCCGACGTCCGCCTCGCCCTCCCGGACCCCGGCTGGCTCCTGCACACCACCGCGGCCGACGGGATCGTACGGCTCGTCAACCACGGTAGCGACCGGCTCCCGCCACCGCCGGCCACCACCGAGGACAGCCCGCACTACGCCCGGTTCGCGTACTCCAGCGCGACGGCCCCCGAAACGCCGACAGCCCCGGCCACCGCCCCGGACAACCACATCGCTCTGCTCACCCCCGACGGCACGCCGTCCCCGCGCGGCCGCATCCACCCCCTCGGCGCCTCGGGCGGCCGTGCCGCCTCCTGGCACCTGGCGCGGGGGCACCGCATCGAGACGGTGAGCGTGGTCCACGGCCCGTGGGAGGTGCGCGTCCACCACCTCGACGTCCCGCCCGGGACTCCGGTACGCGAAGGCGGCTGGGCCGTCGCCGACGACACCGCGCCGCCGGTCGCCCGGACCGGCCCGGGCCGGGCGTCGGCCCGCCGCGCGAACGGCCTGACCAGCGCGATCACCGGCCTGTACGGCTGGGACGGCACGGAGGGCACGGTCGCAACCGGACTCGGCACCAACGCCGTGGGCCACCACTCGGCGACGCCCGTGCTCGAACTGAGCGCTGGCGCCCGCCTGTTGGTCACCCTCGTGGTGCTCAGTGCCGACCCGGACGCGCTGCGCACGGGAGCGGGCGCGTCGGTCGCCGAGGACGGCACCGTGGAGATCCGTTTCCCGGACGGAACCCGGGAGCGGGTGGTGCCCCGGATCAGCGATCCGCCAGCGTCATCGCCCGGTCCAGCGCCTGAAGGAACGAGTTGACCGTCACCCGGTCCCGTACCGCCAGCCGCAGCCACTCCTCGCCGAGCCCGGGGAACGTGTCCCCGCGCCGGACCGCGAAGCCCAGGTCACGCAGGTGACGGCGGACGGCGGCGGCCCGCGGGAGCCGTACGAGCACGAAGGGGCCCTCGGCCGGTCCGGCCAGCCGCAGCCCGTCCGCGGCGAACTCCTCCAGTCCCGCGACGAGATGGGACCGGTCCGTGGCGAGGCGGTGGGCCGCGTGGGCCGCCTCCGCCAGGGCCCGCGGCGAGACGCACGCCTGTGCCGCCGCGAGGGCGGGCGTGGAGACGGGCCACAGGGGCTGGGCACGCTCCAGGTCCGCGATCGTCTCCGGGGCCGCCAGTACGTAGCCGATCCGCAGCCCGGCCAGCCCCCATGTCTTGGTCAGGCTGCGCAGGACCACCAGACCGGCCACGTCCGTGCGGCCCGCCAGCGCCTCCCGCTCACCCGGCACCGCGTCCATGAACGCCTCGTCCACCACCAGGGTCCGCCCGGGACGGGCTAGTTGGGATATGGCGCCCGCCGGATGCAGGATCGACGTCGGATTCGTCGGGTTGCCGATCACCACCAGGTCGGCGTCCTCGGGCACGAGCCCCGCGTCCAGCCGGAACCCGTCCTCCGCCCGCAGCAGTACCCGGCCCACGTTGTGCCCGGCGTCCCGCAGTGCCGCTTCCGGCTCCGTGAACTGCGGATGCACGACCACCGGCCGACGCACCTCCAGGGCACGAGCCAGCAGCACGAAGGCCTCCGCGGCCCCGGCGGTGAGCAGCACCCGCTCCACCGGCACCCCGTGCCGAGCCGCCACCGCCGCCCGCGCGGCCCGCCCGTCGGGATAGGCGGCGAGAGCGCCGAGCGACCCCGCGATGTGCTCGCGCAGCCAGGCCGGGGGAGCGCCGGCCCGGACGTTCACGGCGAGGTCGACCAACTCGGCGCCGTCGTCACGTACTTCGGCGTCCCCGTGGTGCCGAAGATCGTGCGTGCCCGGGTCTCTCTCAGTGTGCATGGGAGTGCGAGTGCCCGTGGGAGTGATGTCCATGATGGTGACCATCGTGGTGGCCGTCGTCGTCCGGATGGAAGTGCGGCTGCTGAGGCAGTCCGACCCTGTCCTCGAAGCCGGGCAGCGCGATCCGGTACACGCAGGAGTCGCAGTTCATCCGCAGATCCCCCTGCACGGCCTCCCGGTACCGCTCCATCACCAGATCGAGCAACTCCGGCTCCGGACCGATGACCTCGGCGGACCGCACCTCGATCTCGGGGTGCGCTGCTGCCCAGCCCTCCGTCTGCTGCCGCACCCGGTCCGGCAGAATCCCGGTGAACAGGAAGTAGGGCAGGACGACGATCCGCCGCGCCCCCAGCTTCACGCACCGGTCGAGACCCGACGGCACGTCCGGCGCCGCCAGCGACACGAACGCCGTCTCCACACCGGCGTACCCGCGCCCCTCCCACAGCAGCCGCGCCGCCTTGAGTACCTCGGCGTTGGCGTCCGGGTCGGTGGAGCCGCGCCCGACCAGCAGCACGGTCACGTCGGCCCGGTCGGCGGGAGTACGTGCCCCACCGCCCAGCGCCTCCTCCAGCCGCCGTTCCAGCACGGTGAGCAGCGCCGGGTGCGGGCCCAGCGGGCGGCCGTACGTGTAGGAGATCCCGGGGTGCCGCTCCTTCTCGCGGGACAGCGCCGCCGGGATGTCGCCCTTGGCGTGCCCGGCGGACACCAGCATCAGCGGAACGGCGGCGAACCTCCGTACCCCCCGCTCCACCAGCTCGGCCACGGCCTCGCCCAGCGGCGGCGGAGACAGCTCGATGAAGCCGCCCGCGACGGGCAGTTCGGGATTGCGGCGCCCCAACTCCTTTACGAAGTCACGGAACGCCTCGGCCCCGGCCTCGTCCCGGGTGCCGTGGCCGGCGATGAGCAGAGCGGGCGGCGGGGTGGTCACGATGTCTCCTCGGACGGTGAAGTGGGTGCGATCTGAAGGGTGTCGGGAAAGAAGCAGGGCATCGACGGACGACGGGTCATCGTGTCGCCTCCTGCCAGCGGTACCCGCGGGGCGTGACCATACGGCCCGCGATGTTCCGCGTCGCGGTGTTGCCGACGGTCACGACCGTCATCATGTCGACCGTCGCCGGGTCGAGGCCGGCCAGCGTCGTGACACGGCTGGACTCGTCGGGCCGCGACGCGTTCCGTACGACACCCACGGGCGTCGTCGGCTCCCGGTGCGCGCCGAGGACGGCCAGCGCCTTGGGCAGCTGCCAGTCACGGCCCCGGCTGCGCGGGTTGTAGAACGTCACGACGATGTCCGCCTCGGCCGCCGCCCGCACCCGCCGCTCGATGACCTCCCAGGGAGTGTGCAGGTCGGAGAGGCTGATGGACACGTGGTCGTGGCCCAGCGGAGCCCCGAGAATCGCCCCCGCCGCGAGAGCGGCCGTGACGCCCGGCACCCCGGTCACGTCGATGTCGTCGGACGCCTCGGCGAGCGCGGGCGACGCCATGGCGTACACGCCCGCGTCCCCGCTGCCGATCAGCGCGACCGCCTTCCCCTTCCGGGCCTCGGCCACCGCTGTGCGCGCCCGCTCCTCCTCGGCGCCGAGCCCCGACTCCAGGATCCGGGTACCGGGCCGCAGCAGATCACGGATCTGGTCGACGTACTGGTCGAGCCCCACGAGCACGGACGCCCGCCGCAACTCCGCCTCGGCACGCGGCGTCAGCAGATCCCGCGCCCCGGGCCCGAGCCCCACGACCGCGAGCCGTCCGCGCCCCGGACGCCGTACGACCGCACAGGTCGCCATGGCCGGCGCCCCGTCCGTACGCTCCGACTTCCTTTTGGGCACGAGGAGTTCGCCCCCGCCGACCAGCGCGGCAGCCTCCGCGACGGACGGCGTACCGACGGCGACCAGCGGTGCGTCGGACGGATTCGGCACGTCGACCCCGGCCAACTCGTCGGCGGAGTACGTGAGGACAGGCACCCCGAGCCGCTCGGCGGCCCCGACGATGCCGGGCTCGCCCGCCTTCACGTCGACGGTGGCCAGCGCGGCGACGGAGGCCACGGAGAGCCCCGCGTCCGCCAGCGCCCCCTCGACCAGCCCGAGCACCTCGTCGACCGGGACCCCCTTGGAGGCGCCCACACCGACGACGAGGGTCGGCGGCCGCAACACGACCTCGCCCGCACCGGCGGCGCCTGTCACCCGGTCGACCAGTCTGTCGGTCACCCGGATCGTCGGCCCGCCGCCCGGTGCGGCGCTCCCGACGTTGGCAGGCAGCGCGGGCAGCGGCCAGACCGACTCCAGCTCCAGGGCGACGGGTGCACCGTCGAGCAGGGCCCGCGAGACCCCCGCGACATCCCCCTCCACGGGCATCCCGAGCGTGTCGAGTCCCGGTACCCCCACGGCGTCCGTCGCGGTGGTCACCACCGGCTCCGCACCCAGCAACCGCCCGACGGCACGGGCGAGTTCATTGGCGCCGCCGCCATGCCCGCCGACCAGCGACACGGCGAACCGCCCACCCTCGTCGACGCACACCACACCGGGGTCGGACGCCTTGTCGGACAGCAGCGGCGCGACCAGCCGTACGACCGCCCCCGTGGCCAGGAAACACACGAGCTGCCCGCACTCGCCGAACGCGCGCCGGACGGCGTCGGCGACCGGCCCCTCGTACACACGCGTACGGTCGGGCCAGGCGGCGGCAAGCCGATCACGCGCCGCCGTGCCCGCCGAGGTGGCGGAAACCAGGCCGATCACCGGTTGCCTCCCCGCGATGGCTGGTAGGGTCGCGAATCGCTGAGCGAGAACCAAGCCAGCACAGCAGTAACCTCCATAAACCTGATAAACCGGGCTGATTGCAACCCGGCTGGTGCAGAGCGCGTCAGACTCGATGGTTCGCTGAGCCGACGAGCAGTGTGAGCCAGGAATCTCCCCCCCCATGTGTGAGGGGAGAGGATTCAAAGAGCGACTCCTTCTCGATGCAGCGGGGTTCTGACACCCCACACCAGGAAAACCGGATTGGTCGCCGCGAGCCGGACAGCATCCCCCGGCAGCGGCGCCAACCGCGAGGACTGCAACACCACTCCGTCGCAGGTGAATCCGGCGCCGATGAGCGCCACACGCACGGCCGGTACCCGGTCCAGGGCGGCCATCGCGACCACCACCGTCCGCCGGGCCCGCCCCGCACACGCGGTGACGATCGCGGGCAGCTCGTGCCCGCCCCCACCGATGAACACGGCGTCGGGGTCGTCGAGTTCGGACCGCGCGGGCAGGTCACCAGGTGCGCTCCCCTTCACCACCCGCACGTCGACACCGTGCGCGGCGGCGTTCGCCCGGACCCGCTCCGCTCCGTCCGCCGTCTTCTCGACGGCGACGACGGCGGCCCCGAGCCGCGCGCACTCCACGGCCACGGACCCGGAGCCCGCGCCGATGTCCCACACCAGGTCGCCGAGGCGCGGCCCGAGCCGGGCCAGCGCCAGGGCCCGTACCTCGAACTTGGTGATCATCGAGTCGCGGTGGATGAACTCGCCCTCTTCCAGGGCCCATTGGGCGGGCCCGGCGAACGCCCCGGCGACGGTGACGGGGACGGGCGCAACGGTCCGCGCCTCGTCGAGACAGAGGACCACGCTGACCGCGTCACCCCAGTCCCGCGCCGCCGCCTCGGTCGGCGTGACCCGCTCCACGCGTTCGAGGACCGGATCGCCCAACGCCGAGGCGACGACCAGAACACGCGCCCCCGGACCGTCGGCCAACGCCGAGCCCAGCTCGGCGGGCCCGGCGCCCGGTCCGGTCAGCACCGCCACCTTGGGCCGCGCCCGGCAAACATTGACCGCCGTACGCAGCGCACGCCCGTGCGCGCTGACGACCACCGCGTCGTCCCAGGTCAGCCCGGCCCGGGCGAACGCCGCCGCGACGGACGACACCCCCGGCCGGACATCGAGCCGTCCGGCCCCGAACCGCTCGGCCAGCGCCCGCACGATCCCGAAGAACCCGGGATCACCGGAGGCGAGCACGACAACGGGCCGCTCCTTCCCGACGTAGTCCTCGATGGTGTCGAGCGCCGGAGCCGGCGCCCCGAGGACCACCTGCTCGGCGCCCTCCGGCATCGCCGCCGACACGGCAGCCAGATGCCGCCGGCCGCCCACGACCAGCGCGGCCCCGGCGACGGCGGCCGTGGCGTCCGGTGGAAGCGGCGCCCCGGTCCCCGTACCGATGACGGTGATCACGTACTCGCCCCTCGCTCGCGCAGCGCCCGGCGGGCCGCCGGGTCGGCCTTGCGGAAGCCGTGGAAGTGGCCGGGGTGGTAGAGGTGCGAGCGGGTGCCGCTGGCGTCGAGGGCCGGGCCGACCAGGAACAAGGTGTGCTTCCACAGCTTGTGTTCCTTGACCGTCTCCTCCAGCGTCTCGATCGTGCACCGCACGACCAGCTCCTCGGGCCAGGACGCCTGATAGGCGATGACGACCGGAGTCGCGGTCGGATAACCACCCTCCAGCAGCTCCCGTACGAGCTGCCCGCTACGGGCGGCGGACAGGAAGATCGCCATGGTGGTCCCGTGCCGGGCGAACTCGCGCACCTCTTCCCCCGGCGGCATCGGCGTCTTGCCGCCGCCCAGCCGGGTGAGGATCACGGACTGCGCGACCTCGGGAATGGTCAGCTCGCGCTGGGCGAGGGCGGCGACCGCGGAGAAGGAGGAGACACCGGGGACGATCTCGGTCTCGATCCCCAGGCCGGCACACCGGTCGACCTGCTCCTGGGTACCGCCCCAGAGCGCGGGATCGCCGGAGTGGATACGGGCCACGCGCAGGCCCTCGCGCACGGCACGTTCGTACACGGCGACGACGTCCTCCAGCGACATGGTCGCCGAGTCGAGGATCTCCGCCCCCTCGCGCGCATGTTCGAGAACCGCCTCCTGTACAAGGCTGGCCGCCCAGATCACGATGTCCGCCTCGGCGATGGCGCGGGCGGCGCGGAACGTCAGCAGATCGGCGGCGCCGGGACCGGCACCGACGAACGTCACCTTGCCGGTGGGAGCGCCAGTGGAAGCGTCGGCCGTGGGAGCCATGGGGCGAGATCCTCTCGTACGGAATGGAGAAAAGGTCAGTCAGTGTGCGGGCGGGTGTGGAGGTGCGCGAAGGCGGGTCGATCGGATAGCAAGGGCACATGGCGGTTCTCGTCGCGCTCGGCGCGTTCCTGATGACGCTGGCCGGCGGCTGGACGGCACTGCGGGTGACCGACCGCCGTCATCTGGTCCTGGGCCTGGCCGGCGGCCTGATGCTGGGCGTGGTCGGCCTCGATCTGCTGCCGGAGGCGCTGGACGCGGCGGGGCAGGAGGTGTTCGGCGTACCGGCCGCGCTGCTCCTGTTCGTCACCGGCTTCCTGCTGGCCCATCTGGTGGAACGTCTGCTCGCCGTACGACAGGCCGCGCACGGCGCCGCCAAGGGGACCGGTGAGAACGGCGGCCGGACGCCCCAGGTGGGCCTGACCGCCGCCGCGGCCATGGTCGGCCACAGCGCGATGGACGGCATCGCGATCGGCGCCGCGTTCCAGGTGGGCGGCGGCATGGGCCTCGCGGTCGCACTCGCCGTGATCGCCCACGACTTCGCCGACGGCTTCAACACGTACACGATCACGAGCCTCTACGGAAACGCCCGGCGCAAGGCGGTGGCCATGCTGTTCGCCGACGCGGCGGCCCCGGTGGCGGGCGCCGCCTCGACCCTCTTCTTCACGATCCCCGAACGGGCGCTCGGCGGTTATCTCGGCCTCTTCGGCGGCGTACTGCTCTACCTCGCCGCCGCCGAGATCCTCCCCGAGGCCCACCACGAACACCCCACCCACACGACGGTGCTGTGCACGGTCGCGGGCGTGGCGTTCATCTGGCTGGTGGTGGGCGTGTCGGGCTGAGCCCGGACGAGTGCCCTTCGGGGGGTGGTTCACAACTTGCCGCCCCGGCCGCCGTCGCGCGGGGCGGGCGCGATGAGAGTGGACAGATAGGGGAGGGACTCGCCGTCGAGCTCGTCCGCGGGCCGGATGGACTCGTCCGCCAGCCCCAGAGCGGACCCCCACACGGCATCGCCGATCCGCCCGCTCTCCCGCAACGCCTCGGCGACCTCCCGGGCCTGCCGCCCGAACTTGTACGCCACGACCGTGCCCGGCCCGCTGAGAGCCTCCTTGAGCACAGCGGCCCCCGCGGTCACGGGCACGAGCGTGAGCGGTTCGGTCCCCTCGGTGAGCACGGCTCCCGACCGCGCCGCCAGGTCCTGCATGGCGGTGATACCGGGCACGGTCTCGACGACGGTGGAGGGCACGAGCTCCCCGATCGTGTGGGCGAGATAGGTGAACGTCGAGTACACGTTGGGATCACCGATGGTCGCGAAGGCGACGACGGAATGCGCGCCGAGCAACTCGGCGACCCGCGCACCGGCGGCATCCCAGGCAGCCTCACGCCGAGCATGGTCGGACCGCTCGTTGAGCGCGAAGACGACCCGGACGACCTTCTCCGCGGGCACGTAGTGCAGCACGGTGGCCTCGGCGCGCCCCCGCTCAAGGGTGTCCATCACGGGTACGACGACGACATCGGCGGCACGCAACGCGTTGACGCCCTTGACGGTCACGAGCTCGGGATCACCGGGCCCGACCCCCACACCGACAAGCCTGCTGATGCTGCTCATGACGTCCGGCACCTCTCCACGAACCGACGGGCTGCACCGGGCGCGGACGCCCAGTGCGTGTGCAGATAGCTCGCGTGCACACCGCGCTGTACAAATCCCTCGACCCGCCGTTCCGCACCCCGCACACCCCAGGCGGGAGCCGTACCCGCCCCGGGCTCGACGACGGTCCGATGAAACTCGTGCCCGCGCATCCGGGTACCGGCCACCGCGAGCGAACTGTCACTCAGGGCCACGGCGTCCCGATAGCCGAGGGTGAGCCGGTCGGTCATCCGGGCGGTGGCATCGAGCACCCCGCACATGGGTTGCCCGTCCAACTCCCGGCACAGATACAGCAATCCGGCGCACTCGGAGGCAACAGGCGCACCACTGTCCACGAGGGCCGCGACGGACTCGCGCAGCGGTTCGTTGGCTGACAGCTCGGCGGCGTACACCTCGGGAAACCCGCCACCGATCACCAACCCGCGCGTCCCGTCGGGCAGTTGTTCATCCCGAAGTGGATCGAACACGACGACATCGGCACCGGCGGCCCGCAACAGCTCGGCATGCTCGGCATAGGAGAAGGTGAAGGCGGCTCCGCCGGCGAGAGCGATCACAGGTGTCCTGGCGTTCCAACCCAGCCCGTCTCCGGGCATTTCTGAGGCGTGCCCGGGCATCTCCAGCCTGTCCCCGGGCACTTCGGAGGGGCCGCTCGCCATCTCCCGCCTCTCCTCAAGCATTTCTGAGGCGCCGCCCGGCGTTTCCAGCCCGTCCGGGGGAGTTTGAGGACGAGCGCCCTCAGCGTGACCGGGGGCCTGGGGGCGGAGCCCCCGGGGCGAGGACGGGACGGGCAGGGGCGGCGGGGCCGAGGAAGCCAACACCTCAGCCGCATCCCATGCCACACACGCCAACGCCCCAGCCCCCCGGGCCAACCCCCACAGCGCCTCGAGATCACACCCTGCCGAAACCTGCGCGGCCATGGCCGCGACAGCCGCCGGCGCCTCCCCACGCCGCTCGGCAACCGGCACCAACCCCAGATGCCGGGACGGCACATCGACCTGCGGAACCCGCCGAAGCACCCCCACCACAGGCACCCCCACCGACTCCAGCGCCTCCCGCAGCATCTCCTCATGCCGATCCGACGCGACCTTGTTGAGAATCACGCCCCCGACCCGCACCTCCGGGTCCCACGACACGAACCCGTGCACCAGAGCCGCCACCGACCGGGACTGCGAAGACGCGTCCACGACCAGCACCACCGGCGCCCGCAGCAACTTGGCCACCTGGGCGGTGGACGCGAGCTCACCCTCGCCCGCGGCCCCGTCGTACAGCCCCATCACGCCCTCGACCACGGCGATGTCACACCCGCGCGCCCCGTGCGCGAACAGCGGCCCGACCAACTCGGGCCCGCACATGTACGCGTCGAGGTTGCGTCCGACCCGCCCGGTGGCGAGGGCGTGATACCCGGGGTCGATGTAGTCCGGCCCGACCTTGTGCGGAGACACGGCAAGCCCCCGCGCGGCGAACGCGGCCATCAACCCCGTGGCGACGGTGGTCTTGCCGCTGCCCGAGGAGGGCGCGGCGATGACCAGCCGGGGCACAGATGTCACCACTCGATCCCCCGCTGCCCCTTCTGGCCGGTGTCCATCGGATGCTTGACCTTGGACATGTCCGTCACAAGATCCGCGAACTCGACCAGCTTCTCGGGGGCGTTCCGCCCGGTGATCACCACATGCTGGGTCCCCGGCCGGTCCCGCAGCACCGAGACCACCTCGTCGACATCGACCCACCCCCAGTGCATGGGATAGGCGAACTCGTCCAGCACGTACAGCTTGTACGTCTCGGCGGCGAGATCCCGCTTGACCTGCTCCCAGCCCTCCCGCGCCTTCTCCTCGTTGTCGAGCTGCTCGTCGCGCTGAACCCACGACCAGCCCTCGCCCATCTTGTGCCAGTCGACGGACCCGCCCTCCCCGCTGGCCCCCAGCACCCGAAGCGCGTTCTCTTCCCCCACCTTCCACTTCGCCGACTTGACGAACTGGAACACCCCGATGGGCCACCCCTGATTCCAGGCGCGCAGCGCAAGCCCGAAAGCGGCGGTGGACTTGCCCTTCCCCACTCCCGTGTGCACGACGACAAGCGGCCGATTACGCCGTTGTCTGGTCGTCAGACCGTCGTCCGGCACGACACTCGGCTGTCCCTGAGGCATTACGCGGCCCTCCTGTTGCCCTGAACGTCCCTGACCAGCCCGGCGATCGAATCGGCCCGCAGCTCATCCAGCGTCACAGCGGTACCCCCCAGCTCAGCGGCGAGCTGCGAGGCAAGCCCCAGCCGGACAAAACCCGACTCGCAGTCCACGACGACCGAAGCAACGCCCTCGGCCGCGAACAGCCGAGCCGCCCGCGCCCCCAGCGCGACCGGCTCGGGCCCCCCGGTGGCCCGCCCGTCCGTCACGACCACGACAAGCGCCCGCCGCGCGGGATCCCGCAGCCGCTCGACCCGCAGCACGTCATGCGCCCTGAGCAGCCCGGCACCCAGCGGCGTCCGCCCACCGGTGGGCAACGACTCCAGCCGGGCCGCAGCCGCGTCGACCGAGGACGTCGGCGGCAACGCGACCTCGGCGCTCGCCCCCCGGAACGTCACGAGGCCCACCTTGTCCCGCCGCTGATAGGCATCGAGCAGCAGCGACAGCACCGCGCCCTTGACGGCACTCATCCGCTGCCGGGCCGCCATCGACCCGGAAGCATCGACGACGAACAGCACCAGATTGCCCTCGCGCCCCTCGCGAGTGGCCTGCCGCAGATCGTCCCGCCGCACGACCAGCCCGCGCCCGGCCCGCCCCCGCGCCCGCTGGTGCGGCGCGGCGGCCTGCACGGTGGCCGCCAAGTGCAGCTTGGTGAGCGCCCCTTGAGGCCGACGGGACCCTGTCGTCCGCCCACGCTCGGTACGCGCCCGTGAACGCCGACCGGCAGCGCCCTCACCCACACCGGGAACGCTCAGCGCCTTGGTACGAAACGGCTCGCCGGCCCGCACGGGCTGCTGTTCCCCGGACCCGGCCCCCGAGGGCTGCGGTTCCCCGTCTTCCCCGGCCTCGGGCTGCGCGGCGTCGTCGTCCCCCTGCGGACCGTCGGACTCCGGGGCCTGGCCACCGCCGCCACCGGGCCCGTCCGGCCCAGGATCAGGATCAGGGTCGGGATCCTCGTCCTCACCCGCTCCCTGCCCGAACTCCTCCAACGTCTCGTCGAGCTTGTTCTCGTCAAGTCCGGGCGCGTCAAAGGGATTTCGCCGCCGCCGATGGGGCAGGGCAAGCAACGCGGCCTGCCGGACATCCTCCGCGAGTACGTCGGTACGCCCGGCCCAGGCGGCCAGTGCGACGGCCGTCCGCGCCATCACGATGTCGGCGCGCATTCCGTCGACCTCGAAGGCGGCACAGGTGGCGGCGATCTGCCGCAACGCCCCGTCGCCCAGCCGCACGGACGACAACAACTCCCGCGCGGCGACGATTCGTGCCCGCACGGAGGTCTCCTCGTCGGCCCACCGAGCGGTGAACCCGGCAGGATCGTCGTCGTAGGCCAGCCGTCGCCGCACAACCTCCACCCGCTGATCGGGCTCCCGCGAGGCCGCGACCTCGACGGTCAGCCCGAACCGGTCGAGCAACTGCGGCCGCAACTCCCCTTCCTCCGGGTTCATGGTCCCGACGAGCAGGAACTTCGCCGCATGCCGTACGGAGACACCTTCACGTTCGACGTACGACGCTCCCATGGCGGCGGCGTCCAACAGCAGGTCGACGAGATGGTCGTGAAGCAGATTGACCTCGTCGACGTACAGAATCCCGCGATGCGCATCGGCCAACAGGCCCGGCTCGAAAGCCTTCACGCCCTCCGCGAGCGCCCGCTCGATGTCGAGGGCACCGACGAGCCGGTCCTCGGAGGCACCGACGGGCAGCTCGACCATACGGGCGGCCCGGGACTCGTAGGCCCCGGCCTCGTGCGGCCCATCGGGACAGGCCGGATCGGGCCCCCCGGGATCGCACGAGAACCGGCATCCGGCGACGACGTCCACCGAGGGCAGAAGTACCGAAAGGGCGCGCACGGCAGTGGACTTGGCGGTGCCCTTCTCGCCACGGACGAGCACGCCGCCGACAGCGGGGCTGACCGCGTTCAGCAGCAGCGCGAGCCGCAGGTCGTCCTGTCCGACGACGGCCGTGAACGGAAACGGGGTACTCACTTGTCGTCGCCCTCCAGGTCGCCTTCGAGCTCCAGGTAGGTCGCGCGCAGCCGCTCGATCGTGTCGGCGTCCGGCTCGGCCCACAACCCACGGTCGGCGGCTTCCAGCAGCCGTTCCGTGATCCCGCGCAGCGCCCACGGGTTGGACGTCTTCATGAAGTCCCGGTTCTCCGCGTCGAAGACGTACTCGGCGCTGAGCTTCTCGTACATCCAGTCGTCCACGACCCCGGCCGTGGCGTCGTACCCGAAGAGGTAGTCCACGGTCGCGGCCATCTCGAACGCGCCCTTGTACCCGTGCCGCCGCATCGCCGCCATCCAGCGTGGATTGACCACCCGCGCCCGGAACACCCGGTGGGTCTCCTCGCCCAGCGTCCTGGTCTTCACCTGGTCGGGAGTGGCGGAGTCCCCGACGTACGCCTCCGGACTCGCCCCCGTCAGATGCCGCACCATCGCGACCATGCCGCCGTGGTACTGGAAGTAATCGTCGGCGTCGACCAAGTCGTGCTCTCGCGTATCGACATTCTTCGCCGCCACCGCGATCCGCCGGAACGCCGTCTCCATGTCCCCCCGTGCCGCCCGCCCATCAAGCCCCCGCCCATACGCGTAACCACCCCAGACGGCGTACACCTCGGCGAGATCGGCGTCCGACCTCCAGTTCCGCGCATCGATCAACGGCAGCAGCCCAGCCCCGTAGGCCCCCGGCTTCGACCCGAAGATCCGCGCCGTAGCCCGCCGCCGGTCCCCGTGCTCCGCGGCATCGGCGTCCACGTGGGCCCGTACGAAGTTGGACTCGGCCGGCTCGTCCAGGTCCGCGACCGCCCGCACCGCGTCGTCGATCAGCCCGACCACGTGCGGGAACGCGTCCCGGAAGAACCCGGAGATACGGACCGTGACGTCGATACGAGGCCGCCCCAGCTCCGCCACCGGCACCACCTCGAACCCGGTCACCCGCCTGGACGCGTCGTCCCACACGGGACGGCACCCCAGCAGCGCCAGGATCTCGGCGATGTCGTCACCCTGCGTCCGCATGGCCGACGTACCCCAGACCGTCAGGCCGACGGACGTCGGGTACTCGCCGTTGTCGGTCAGATACCGCTGCACGAGCGAGTCGGCGAGCGCCTGCCCGACCTCCCAACTCAGTCTGGACGGAATGGCCTTGGGGTCGACGGAGTAGAAGTTGCGGCCGGTCGGAAGGACGTTCACGAGTCCGCGCGTGGGTGAGCCCGAGGGGCCCGCCGGGACGTAGCCGCCGTCAAGTGCCTTGAGGATGTGGTCGATCTCGTCCGTCGTACGGGCCAGCCGGGGCACCACCTCACGGCAGGCGAACTCCAACACCGCGACGGCGGCCGGAAGTTCGAGGCCCAGCACGTCCCGTACGAGTGCCGGAACCGTCGTGGCCTCCCACGCCCGCTCCTCCATGCCCTCCGCGAGCCGCCGGCACAGCTGCTCCAGCAGATCGACCGCGTCGGCCGCCGAGCGCGCCGGCCCCTCGACGAGATCCGTCAGCTCGACCGGCAGTTTCACCGGGGCCCCCGGCTCGGCCAGCAACTCCTTCTCGACCAGCCCGAAGTGCTCGGCGAGGCAGGCCCGCAGACCCGGCAGCGCGTTCGCCGTGCCGCCCCACACCTGCGAGGCGCGCAGCACGGCCAGGACGAGGTTCACGCGCGGCTCGGCCTCCGGACCGCCGCCGAGGATGTGCAGCCCGTCCCGGATCTGTACGTCCTTGATCTCGCACAGATAGCCGTCGATGTGCATGACGAACTCGTCGAAAGCGTCGTCGTCCGGCTGGTCGTCCACATGCAGGTCGTGATGCAGCTCGGCCGCCTTGACCAGCGTCCAGATCTGCGCGCGCACCGCCGGCGCCTTCGTCGGGTCCAGGTCGGAGACGAGCGCGTACTCGTCGAGGAGCTGCTCCAGCTTCGCCAGGTCGCCGTAGGTGTCCGCGCGCGCCATCGGCGGTACGAGGTGGTCGACGACCGTGGCGTGTCCGCGCCGCTTGGCCTGGGTGCCCTCGCCGGGGTCGTTGACGATGAAGGGGTAGACGAGGGGCAGTTCACCGAGCACCGCGTCCGGCCCGCACCCCCTGCTCAGACCGAGTCCCTTGCCGGGCAGCCATTCCATGGTGCCGTGCTTGCCCATGTGGACGACCGCGTCCGCACCGAATGAGTTCTCCAGCCAGCGGTAGGCCGCCATGTAGTGGTGGGAGGGCGGCATGTCCGGGTCGTGGTAGATCGCGATCGGGTTCTCGCCGAAGCCGCGCGGCGGCTGGATCATCACGACGACGTTCCCGAACTGGAGGGAGGCCAGGACGATGTCGTCCCCGTCGACGTACAGGGAGCCGGGCGCCTCGCCCCACGCCTCCAGCATCCCGTCCCGCAACCCGCTGTCCAGCTTGCCGAACCACGCCTGGTAGTCGGCGAGCGGCACGCGCGCAGGCGCTGCGGCCAGCTGGTCCTCCGTCAGCCACTCCACGTCGTGACCGCCGGCCGCGATGAGCCGGTGGATCAACTCGTCGCCGTTGTCGGGGTATTCGGTGAGGGAGTACCCGGCGGCGCGCAGCGCGTCCAGCACCCGTACCGCCGACGCGGGCGTGTCCAGTCCCACCGCGTTGCCGACGCGAGAGTGCTTCGTCGGGTAGGCGGTGAAGACGAGGGCGAGCTTCTTGTCGGCGTTCGGCTTGTGCTTCAACCGGGCGTGCCGTACGGCGATTCCGGCGACGCGGGCGGCCCGTTCGGGGTCGGCGACGTACACGGGTACGCCGTCGGGGCCGTCCTCCTTGAAGGAGAACGGCACGGTGATCAGCCGGCCGTCGAACTCGGGGATCGCGACCTGCATCGCCGCGTCCATGGGGGAGAGGGCGGCGTCGGACCCGTCCCACGTGGCCCTCGACGACGTGAGGCAAAGCCCTTGCAGCACAGGCACGTCGAGGTCGGCGAGTGCCCCGATGTCCCAGGCCTCCTCGTCACCGCCGGCCGAGGCCTCCGAGGCGTGCGTACCGCCCGCGGCGAGGACGGTGGCGACCAGGGCATCGGCGCCGGCGAGCAGCTCGTACAGACCCGCGTCGGCCCCGCGCAGGGAACCGCAGTACACGGGAAGGGCGTTGGCGCCCCGCGCCTCGATCGCGTCGCAGAGCGTGTCGACGAACCCGGTGTTGCCGCTGAGCTCGTGGGCCCGGTAGAAGAGCACCCCGATGGTCGGACGGCCGTTCTCCCGCGCGTACGAGCCGTGCACCCCGTACTCGGGCATCTTCCGCGGCTCGACGAACCCCTCACCGGTCAGCAGCACGGTGTCGGAAAGGAACCGCGCCATCTCCACGAGGTTGGCGGGACCGCCCTCGACGAGATAGCGCAGCGCCTCCGCGACCACCCCGGCGGGCACCGACGACTCGGCCATCAACTCGGCGTCGGGCACGGCCTCTCCGCCGAGCAGCACGGTGGGCACACCGGACGCCCTGAGACAGGCGAGCCCGTCCTCCCAGGCCCGCTTCCCGCCCAGCAGCCGTACGACGGCGATGTCGGCGCCCTCGACGAGCGCGGGCAGTTCCTCCGCGACATCCACCCGGGTCGGATTCCCGATCCGGTACGAGGCACCGGAAGCGGCCCGGGCCGCCAGCAGGTCCGTGTCGGCGGTCGACAACAACAACACTGTGCTCATGCGGGCGCTCCCGGTGGAATGAAAGGCAGTCCTTGCGGCGCGCCCGACTCGATGAGCCGCCAGAGCGCGTCCGTGTCCGCGTGCTGTTCGACGAGATCGCCGAGCAGGTCGAGCTGTTCCTCGCGCAGCCCGGCGAAGGAGGTGTCGGCGGCCGGCACGAAGCGGCGGCCCGCGGCGGCGGCCACCTCGCGCAGGAACGCCCGCCGGAACCCGTCGGATTCGAGCGAGCCGTGCCAGTGCGTACCCCAGACGCTCCCGACCCGGCACCCGTCCAGGCTGTGTCCACTGTCATCAGAGATGAACCGGTCCCCGCCTGCGACCTCGGCGACCCCGTGATGAATCTCGTACCCCTCGACCGGTTCGCCGAGGGCGGTGCCGACGGGCCGGGTGAGGGTTTTCTCGCGGGCGAACCGCACCCGCACGGGAAGGACCCCGAGCCCTTCGACATGGCCCTGCCGGCTCTCGACGTCGTCCTCGATGTGCTCGCCGAGAACCTGGAAGCCACCGCAGATGCCGAGCACGGGCCGCCCCTCGGCGGCGCGGCGCGTGATGGCGTCCGCCAGCCCCCGCTCACGCAGCCAGGCCAGCGCCCTCACCGTCCCCCGCGTCCCCGGAATGACGACGAGATCGGCGTCGGCCAGTTCCTCCGGCCGGTCCACGAACCGCACCACGACGCCCGGTTCGGCGGCGAGCGCGTCGACGTCGGTGAAGTTGGACATCAGCGGGACCGCACAGACGGCGACCCGCAGCACGTCCTCCCCGACGGGCGGGGCGACGTTCGACTCCCGGACCGTCCCCCGCAGGGAGACCCGCAGCCCGTCCTCCTCGTCGATGCCGAGGCCGTGCCGGAACGGCAACACGCCGTACGTCGGCCGTCCGGTGAGCCCGAGCAGCATGTCGAGCCCGGGTTCCAGCAGGGTGACGTCCCCCCGGAACTTGTTGACGAGGAACCCGGCGACGAGCGACTGGTCCTCGGGAGACAGCAGGGCGACCGTCCCGAAGAAGGAGGCGAAGACCCCGCCGCGGTCGATGTCCCCGACGACCAGCACAGGGAACCGGGCGTTGCGCGCGATTCCCATGTTGACGATGTCGGTGCGCCGGAGATTGATCTCGGCGGGAGAACCGGCCCCCTCACAGATCACCGCGTCATACGTGCCCCGGAGTTCGGCGAGGCACTCCAGCACGGTCCCGAGAAGTTGCTGCTGCCGCCCCCCGTGATAGCCGCGCGCACTCAGCTCGCCCACGGGCTTCCCCATGAGCACGACCTGACTGCTCTGCTCGCTCCCCGGCTTCAGGAGCACGGGGTTCATGAGCGCCGTCGGCTCGATCCGGCACGCCTGCGCCTGCATGGCCTGCGCCCGCCCGATCTCGGCACCTTCCCGCGTCACGAAGGAGTTGAGGGACATGTTCTGCGCCTTGAACGGCGCGACCTTGACCCCCTGGCGCACCAGCCACCGGCAGATCCCGGCGGTGACGACGCTCTTGCCGGCATCGGAGGTGGTCCCGGCGACGAGCAGCCCACCACCGCGGCTCCCACCACTCATGAGGCAAGCCCCTTCGCGTTCCTCTTCGTGTTCGTGTTCGCGAGCAGCCGCCCGGCGACACTGACCCCGAGAGCCAGCCAGGTGACGCGCCGGGACAGCCGCACGGCCCGCTCGATGTCGTGGACGCCGACGGCCCGCCCGTCCTCGCCGTTGAGCACGGGCCGATGCTCGACCCGCCCTCCGTACGACAGCGTCCCGCCGAGCCGAACCCCCAACGCCCCTGCGAACGAGGCCTCGACGGGCCCGGCGTTGGGACTGGGATGGCGCCCGGCATCGGCCCGCCAGGCACGGACGGCCCCGCGCGGATCGTCGCCTGCGACGGCGGCGAGTACGGCGGTCAGCCGCGCCCCCGGCCACCCGGCGAGGTCGTCGAGCCGGGCGGAGGCCCACCCGTACCGCCGGTACCGGGCGGACCTGTGCCCGACCATGGCGTCAAGGGTGTTGACGGCCCGGAACCCGACCAGCCCGGGCACCCCGCCCAGGGCGCCCCAGACCAGCGCGCCCACCACGGCGTCGGAGGTGTTCTCGGCGACGGACTCGACGACGGCCCGGGCGATCCCGTCGGAGTCGAGTGCCTGCGGATCGCGTCCGCAGAGATGGGGCAGCCGCTCCCGGGCCCCCTCCACATCGCCGGCCTGGAGGGACCGGCCGACGACCCGCGCCTCCCGGCCGAGGGAGGTACCGCCGACGACGGCCCAGGTGGCGGCGGCGGTGAGCGCGACGGAAGCGGTACGGGACGGACGTACGAGGGAACCCGCCGCCCAGGCAAGGGAGACGACGCCTCCCACACACACGGCGGTGTGCAGCGCACCCCACCCCCGGTGGTCCCGCCACAGCACCCGCTCGACAGCGCCGGCGGCCCGCCCGAACGCGGCGACCGGATGCCCGCGGCGAGGGTCGCCCAGGATCAGGTCACCGAGGAGTCCGGCGGTGGCGCCGTACGCGAAGACGCGATCGGCCCGCATCGGCTCAGCGAGCCGTGGGGTCGGACAGCGACCTGGTGCTGTACCTCAAAAGGCAGCCGAACATGGCGATATGTCCTCACTCAGGGTGTCCGCGCCCTGGTTCGACGAGACCGGCGGTGAGAGTTCCTGGCTCCCGGGGTTACCTACCCCGGTGACAGTGGCGGGACCGCGCCGGATTCGCACCGGCTTCCTCTGCTGCCGCCGTACATGGCTCCGGCAGTCCACCACGGGCCCGGAACACCCGTCAACTTGCCGCTGACCTGGAATGGAGGACTGTGCTGAGCCCCACACCGCGACCGGATCGAGACGAACAAACGCCCGCCCCGACCACAACCACCCACAGGGCGGCCACAGTCGGAGCGGGCGTCGGGGAAGAGTCCGGCCCTCAGGCCACGATCAGATAGATCCCGTACGCCACCACGGCCGTGCAGGCCGCGAAGCACGCGTACGCACCCGTGACGGCCAGCGGCGCCGATTCCCCCTGCGCCACCGCCCGCTCGCTGCGCGAGAGGCCGACGATGCCCAGGGTGAACACGCCCACCATGGCCACGGTGATGACGAGGCTGACGCCGAAGACGGAGCCGAGGGCTACCCAGTCGATCTTCATGTTGCTTCCTTCTGCTTCCTTCTTGCGCGGACCGGGACTCGGACTCAGAGGGCCGTCGCCGACGGCTTCGCAGCGACCTCGGCCGGAGCCGGGATGGTGGCCGTCAGGTCCTCGGTCACGGTGCCGGCCGGAGGCGGGGTCACGGCGGCCATGGCCGCCGTCACGATGCCGGGCTCCGCGTTCTCGATGTCGTTGACGTTCGTGTGGTCGATCACCTCGCGGCGCGACACGATCCAGATCGCCGCGCTCGAAGCGACCAGGAAGACGGCCACCAGGGCCGTGCCCCAGTCCCCGAACCCGGTCACCCACTCCGCGATCGCACCCACCAGCGCCGCCGCCGGCAGCGTCAGCCCCCAGGCCACGAACATCCGTGTCGCCGTCGACCAGCGGACCACGCCGCCCTTGCGGCCGAGGCCCGCGCCCATCACCGAGCCTGACACCGAGTGCGTGGTGGAGAGGGAGAAGCCGAGGTGGGAGGAGGCCAGGATGACGGTCGCCGCGCTGGTCTGGGCGGCGAAGCCCTGCTGGGGCTGGAGGTCGGTCAGGCCCTTGCCCATCGTCCGGATGATGCGCCAGCCGCCCAGGTACGTGCCGAGCGCGATGGCCAGACCCGCGGAGAGGATGACCCACACCGGGGGGTCGGAGTCGGGGGCGACCGCGCCGCCGGCGACCAGGGCGAGGGTGATGATGCCCATCGTCTTCTGAGCGTCGTTCGTGCCGTGGGCCAGCGACACCAGGCCCGCGGAGGCGATCTGGCCGGCCCGGTAGCCCTTCTCCGCCGCCTTGCCCTCGGCCCGCTTGGCGCCGAGCGTGTACGACAGGCGGGTTGCCAGCATGGCCGCGATGCCCGCCACCAGCGGCGCGGCGATCGCCGGGATCAGCACCTTCGTCACCAGCACGTCGCCGTGGACGGCGTTCGTGCCCGCCGAGGCGATGGTCGCGCCGATCAGGCCGCCCATCAGGGCGTGCGAGGAACTGGAGGGGAGCCCGACCAGCCAGGTCAGCAGGTTCCAGAGGATCGCGCCGACCAGCGCGGCGAAGATCACCTCGGGACGGATACCGCTCTCGTCGACGAGGCCCTTGGAGATCGTGTTGGCGACCTCGACGGAAAGGAAAGCGCCTACGAGGTTGAGGACGGCCGACATGGCCACCGCGACCTTGGGCTTGAGCGCACCGGTCGAGATGGTGGTGGCCATCGCGTTGGCGGTGTCGTGGAAACCGTTCGTGAAATCGAACGCAAGCGCGGTGACGACCACGATCGCGAGGATCAGCGAGAAGCTTTCCATTTACCCAGATTTCTTCGGGACGTCAGTGCCTGGTGGACCGTAGGCAACCTGGATGAACGGAAGGTGAACTGATGGGGGATGGTGGGTGACTTGAAATGGGGCGCCGCTCCTCCGGATGGGCCGGACGGGCGACGCCCCCTTCTCAGGCCCCCTGCGCGAACCGTTTGAGTTGGGCCGACGTCCCGTTGAAGAGATTCTGGTCACCCGGCAGCGAGCCGCTGTTGTCGTACTGCCAGAAGGTCCAGAGTTTCCGTCCGCCGGACGGCAGGGCCCCCGGGTCTGCCGCGTTGTAGCGGGCCAGCCACAGGGCGTGCCTGGAGGTGAAGGCGCTGCTGCTGTTCGTGCAGGTGTTCCACCAGTGGGCGGTCGTGTAGCTCACCGGACGGCGGCCGGTGAGCCGGTTGACCTCATCGCTGAAGGCCGTGATCCAGCCGGCCATCCTCGCCTTGCCGAGGCCGTGGCACTTCTGCTTGCCGTACGGATTGTACTCGATGTCGAGCGCGGGCGGCAGCGTCCAGCCTTCCGCACGCCAGGCCCCGCCGTTGCGTACGAAGTACCGGGCCTGGGTGATGCCTGACGGCCTGTCCGGCAGGGCGAAGTGGCAGGCGCCGCGGATCAGGCCGGCGGCCCGTGAACCGGCGTACTGCCGGCTGAAGTACGGACTGCGGTAGGTGTGGGACTCGGTCGCCTTGACGTACACGAAGGTGGCGCTCTTCGCCTTCGCGGACTGCCAGTCGACGTTCTTCTGGTGCGACGAGACGTCGTGCCCCTTCGGCTTCCCCGCAGCCGAGACCGGAACCTCCGTCAGGACGGTCCCGCCGATGGCGATCGCCGCCGCGGTGGCCGCGAGGGCGCGGGAGCGGCGGCGGAACGGTTGGCGATGGACGCGTGGGAACAGCTTGAGATCACGGGCCAGGTGTCCCCCCCCCGGAACGGCTGCGCGCGTGACAAATCTCCAGGAGGCTGCTGGAAGACCGGCAGTTCTTCGGCGTTCCCCGGCCAAAGCGCGCGAAAACGCCGATGCGCACGCATACGCGCCCTTACGGTCGCCACGGTTACGGCCTGCAGTGCCCTCGCCCGGTGCCGTCCAGGGACCGCGCCTGACAGGATCAGGGGCATGGCTGAGCGGCGACGGGACGGACGTGACGTGCGGGACAGCGCGCAGGGGGCGGGCGCGGAGGAGGGGGGCGCCACGCCCGGCGAGACGGAACTCGCCTGGGCCGGGCTCGTCGCGACGGCCCGTCGCACCGTGGCGGACGGTCTTGTGGTCGGCACCTCCGGCAACGTCTCCGTGCGCGTCGGGGACACCGTCCTGGTCACCCCGACCGGCGTTCCGTACGACCGGCTCACCCCCGACGACACCGTGGGCGTCGACCTGACCGGCCGCCAGATCCTCGGCACCCTGACCCCGACGAGCGAACTGCCCATGCATCTCGCCGTCTACCGCGCCACCGACGCCCGCGCCGTCGTCCACACCCATGCCGTGCACGCGACGGCCGTCTCGACGCTGCTGCGTGAGCTGCCGCTGATCCACTACATGGCGGGCGACCTCGGCGGTCCCGTCCGAGTCGCCCCGTATGCGGCCTACGGCACGGAGGAGCTGGCCGAGAACATGCTCGGGGCCCTGGCCGGCCGCGCCGCCTGTCTCCTCCAGAACCACGGCACGATCGCCCACGGAGCCACCCTCGACCAGGCGTACGACCGCACCGCCCAGCTGGAGTGGATGTGCCGCGTCTGGCTGACGGCGTCCTCCCTGCCCGGACTGTCCCCGACGCTCCTGTCGGAGGACCAGGTGCGAGAGGCGGCGGAGCGGCTCAAGGGGTACGGGCAACGGGGGTAGCGGGGGTCGTGGGGGGCGGGGGTGGGGGTCGCGGGGGAGGGACCTCACCCCCGTTCCGTCCTCCCGCTGGCCGCCGGAGCGCTCCGCAACGAGACTGGGTCCGTGCGCCCAGTCACCGCGACGGCCGCGGCCGTCACCGTAGCCCTGGCAGCCGGTGCCGCCAGTGTGGCCGCCGGCCGCTATGCCAGCGACGCCGCTCTCAAGGCGCCCCCCGGCAGGCCCCTGCCCACCGAACCCCGGCTCACCGTGCACTCCACCGCGGCCGGCCGGGTCGCGCTCACCCGTGCCCTGGCCTCCCAGCGCCCCGGCACCTACGGTCTCGCCGGCGACAGGGTCCACGCGGTCGTCGGTCCCGTCCTGCACCACGCGGCCCACTCCGCCGACACCGTCGTACGCCGCCTTCAACGGGTCACCCACGGCACCCTGGAACCCCGGGACAGGGTCTGGCTCATCCCGAACGTGTACGTCGGCGACCCCGGCGCCGCCCTCGGACTCGACCACCTCGACATCGAGGTCCCCGGTGAACTCGGCGCCCTGCCCGCGTGGTTCGTGCCCGGCGCGCGCAGCACCTGGGTGATCACCGTGCACGGCCTCGGCGCCACCCGTGAGCACCCCCTGAACGTGCTGCCGTTCCTGTACCGCCAGCTGTTCCCGGTCCTCGACCTCGCCTACCGGGGCGATCCCGGCGCGCCCCGGCCCCAGGACGGTCTGGGCCACCTCGGCGAGACCGAGTGGCGCGACCTCGACGCGGCGATCCGGTACGCCCTGCGCCACGGCGCCGAGCACGTCGTCCTGTACGGCTGGTCCACCGGCGCCACCATGGCCCTGCGGGCCGCCGCCCACTCCGCGCTCCGTGACCGTGTCTCCGGGCTGGTCCTGGACTCGCCGGTGCTCAGCTGGGAGACCACCCTGCGCGCCCTCGCCACGGCCCGCCGCACCCCGGGCGCGCTGCTGCCGCTGGCGGTACGCGCCGCCCAGGGCCGTACCGGTCTGCACGGCGACCGCATCGACGAGGCCGCCGACCCCGCCCGGCTCACCGTTCCGGCCCTGATCTTCCACGGCCCCGCCGACACGATCGCTCCCTGGACGCCGTCGCGCCGCCTCGCGGCCCGCCGCCCCGACCTGATCACCCTGCACCAGGTCCCGGACGCCCCGCACGGCGCGATGTGGAACGCGGACCCGGCGACGTACGAGGAAGCCCTGCGCCGCTTCCTGACCCCGCTGATGTAGGCGGCCCCGCTGCCCGGGCCGTGGGCGGCCCCGCCGGCCACCCGCCCGCGAAACGCCTGGTCCGCAGCACCTCACCCACGGACGGCCTTTCCGTGAACCCCCTTCCGTTCAAGGCTGGACCACTGGCTTGAACACCCCCCTGGCCCCCCGCCCGAACCCCCTCGACCGGCCGGCCCCGTGGCCCGCCGTGGCATTCCGTTTGGGTTTTCGGACCGTCAACCGGAAGACTGCACCCGTGACGTCCCGTATCCCGCGCGACTCCAGGCTTCGACTCGTCCGCCAGCGACCCCTGGCCGCCGCCCCACGAGCAATGAACCAGCGGCGCTCGCGCCGCCCCGCACCCCGTCCGCCCGAGGGCACACCGGCACCGGCGGAACTGGCCAGAATGGCCCGCTCCGGTCTGGCCGGCGCGGCCCGTGTCGCCCGCTGGACCGACCCCGCACTCCGCCCCGGCCGTGACGGCGGGGCCTCCGACGGCAGGGGCACCCTGTCCGACGCCACCGCCGAACGAGCAGCCTCCGAACTGGGACTGACCCCGGATCAGGTCCGACACGACTGGGACACCGCCCGGCTCGCCGGCCTGGTCGAGGTGCACGGCGACATCGCACGCCCCGGCTGGCGGCTGCGCGCCTGGAACCGCGACGACAGCGCCGTACTGCGCGGCTGGGTCGCCCTCTTCGACGCTTGGTCGATCGCCCACCCGGAGGCCGCGGACCACGAACCCGCCGCCGTCGCCGAGGTTGTCTCCGCGATGCCCCAGGTACTCTCCTTCCTCCAGCTCTCCGCGGGACCCGTCCCCATGGAGCAGCTCCTGGACCTCCTGGAACAGCGGGTCACGGAACTGCGCACCGAGCGCTGCGAGATCCCGTACGGTCCCCAGCCCGAGCCGCTGCCGCAGCAGCCGGAGACGGCCCCCGTCGCGGACACCCCGCTCGCCCCCCTCCTCGACTGGGCCCTGCACGCCCTGGCCTCCGTCGGCGCCCTCACCTACGGCGACGGCCATGCCACGCTCACCCCGCTCGGCAGCTGGGCGGTCTGGGTCAAGCTGGAGCAGATCTGCGTCGCCGCGCAGAGCCCGGCCGGCAACATCGAGCAGAACGCCGAGGACATGCTGCGCGGCTGCTCCCAGCTGCGTCCCAACGCGGCCCGGGCCGAGTACCGTGCCTGGCTCGCCGCCCGGCCCGTCGGCAGTGCCGTCGCCGAACTCCTCGACGCCGCCCGTGGCGAGGACGCCCTGCTGCGCGGTCTGGCCTTCGAGGCGCTCCGAGTGGTCGGCGGTCCCGCCGAGCCCGACGTGCGCGCCGTGGCGGAGCAGACCCCGCTGCGGCCGTACGCCCTGCTGTGGCTGGCCGAGCACGACGGGATCGACCCGGAGGACGCCTACGAGGTGCTCACCCGCGAGGAGGCCACCTGGATGTGGGTGGACACCGCCGCGGCTGTCGCCGACCACGGCGAGGCACCGCTGCTCGTACGCCACCTGGAGTCCGCGGTGCAGCCCACCATCCCTGCGCTCCTCGACGAGGTGCGCGCGGTCGGCCACCCCCGCACCGTCCAGGTCCTGGTCGCCCTCGCCGCCGCCCACCCCGATCCGGCCCTGGCCAAGGCCGTACGCCGGGCCGCCTTCCAGGTGCACACCGGAGGAAACTAGGGCCTGTCCGGGGCGGACGGAGACGGTCAGGCCTGTATCTCAGGCGCGTACGTGCCGAAGCTCCAGACGTTGCCCTCGATGTCGCGCGCCATGTAGTCGCGCGAGCCGTAGTCCTGGTCCGTCGGGGGCATCAGGATCTCCGCGCCGTGCTCCAGGGCCTGCTGGTGGTGTGCGTCGACGTCGTCCACGACGACGTACACCCCGCACGTGCCCGCGTCCTTCATCGCCTTGTCGAAGACGCCGCCGGTTCCCTTCGAGCCGAGCATCACCGCGCCGTTGCCCTGCACCAGCTCGGCGTGCAGCACCGAGCCGTCCTCCCCCTCGTACACCGACGCCTCGGTGAAGCCGAACGCCTCCGTGAGCTGCCTGATCGCCGCCTTCGCGTCCGCGTACACCAGTGTCGGGTAGACGCTGGGACGCCCGCCGCTCGTGCCTGCCATGCCCATCACTCCCTCAAGTCCCGTTGCCGGACAACCAGAAACCAGAAACCCGAAAAATCGCCTGCGCCCAGTCTTGCACCGGCCACTGACAACGCCCGCCGAGCTGCGGCGTCGCAGGACCGGTCCGAACGGAGGACCCGTTCCGAACACCTGGACGCAGAAAAAGTGGCTTGCACGACCCCGTTAGACTTGCCGCATGGCCATTCTCCTCGCGCATTAGACGGCGGGAACGTCCTCAGCCGCCCACCCCGCCAACAACCCCGCCCTGGAGTCTGTCCGTGATCTCCGCCTCCGGTATCGAGCTGCGCGCCGGCGCCCGTGTCCTCATCGAGTCCGCCACCTTCCGCATCACCAAGGGCGACCGCATCGGCCTGGTCGGCCGCAACGGCGCCGGCAAGACGACCCTCACCAAGGTCCTCGCGGGTGAGGGCATCCCCGCCGCGGGCCAGGTCGCCCGCTCCGGCGAGGTCGGCTACCTCCCCCAGGACCCCCGCACCGGCGACCTGGACATGATGGCCGGCGACCGCATCCTCTCCGCGCGCGGCCTGGACACCCTGATCCGCAAGATGCGTGAGAACGAGCAGCGCATCGCCAACGGCTCGGGCGCCACACGCGAGAAGGCCATGCGGCAGTACGAGCGCCAGGAGACGGAGTTCCTCACCAAGGGCGGGTACTCCGCGGAGGCCGAGGCCGCGACGATCGCCGCCGCGCTCAACCTGCCCGACCGGGTGCTCGGCCAGCCCCTGCACACGCTCTCCGGCGGTCAGCGGCGCCGTATCGAACTGGCCCGCATCCTGTTCTCGGACGCGGACACCCTGTTGCTCGACGAGCCGACCAACCACCTCGACGCGGACTCGATCGTCTGGCTGCGCGACTACCTGAAGACCTACCGCGGCGGCTTCATCGTGATCTCCCACGACGTCGACCTGGTCGAGACGGTCGTCAACAAGGTGTTCTACCTGGACGCCAACCGGGCCCAGATCGACGTCTACAACATGGGCTGGAAGCTCTACCAGCAGCAGCGCGAGGCCGACGAGAAGCGCCGTAAACGCGAGCGCCAGAACGCCGAGAAGAAGGCCGCCGCGCTGAACGCGCAGGCCGACAAGATGCGCGCCAAGGCCACCAAGACGGTCGCCGCGCAGAACATGGCCAAGCGCGCCGACCGGCTGCTCGCCGGGCTCGACGCGGTACGGGTCTCCGACAAGGTCGCCAAGCTGCGCTTTCCCGATCCCGCGCCCTGCGGCAAGACCCCGCTCATGGCGGAGGGCCTGTCGAAGTCGTACGGCTCCCTGGAGATCTTCACCGACGTCGACCTGGCCATCGACAAGGGCTCCCGCGTCGTCATCCTCGGCCTCAACGGCGCCGGCAAGACGACCCTCCTGCGCCTCCTCGGCGGCGCCGAGAAGCCCGACACCGGAGAGGTCATCGAGGGCCACGGACTCAAGCTCGGCTACTACGCGCAGGAGCACGAGACCCTCGACCCCGAGCGCTCGGTCCTGGAGAACATGCGCTCCGCCAACCCCGACCTGGACCTGGTCGAGGTCCGCAAGACGCTCGGCTCGTTCCTGTTCTCCGGCGACGACGTCGACAAGCCCGCCGGCGTCCTCTCCGGCGGCGAGAAGACCCGCCTCGCCCTCGCGACCCTGGTGGTCTCCTCCGCGAACGTGCTCCTCCTCGACGAGCCGACGAACAACCTCGACCCGGCCAGCCGCGAGGAGATCCTCGGCGCGCTGCGCACGTACAAGGGCGCCGTCGTCCTCGTCACCCACGACGAGGGCGCCGTCGAGGCGCTCCAGCCGGAGCGGATCATCCTGCTGCCGGACGGCGTGGAGGACCTCTGGGGAGCCGACTACGCGGACCTGGTGGCCCTCGCCTGACGGTCACGGTCACGTGATCGAATCGCTGATCCACTTCCTATGGATCATTCGGCCGATCCGTGATCCATCATCTGTGTGAGATCTCCTCATACCGAGGTGTGTCCTACATCGATTTCGCGGCCGGGCCGTTCTTCGACAAGGGCCCGGCCGTCGCACGTTCCTGACCAGGCAATTCGCGAATCAACTCGTTCGGCCGTACGGACAACCATGTGCGGAATTACAAATTCCGCTTGTGGGGATGCACTCCTGTCGTCAAAACCTTGTCTCACGGACCTTGCCGAATGGGTGGCCATGAGGCGCCTGAGGGGTGATCATGAGAGGACCAGAGCGCACTTCCCACGAGGAGGCACGGGTGGCCGAGACTCTGAAGAAGGGCAGCCGGGTAACCGGCGCCGCGCGCGACAAGCTCGCGGCAGACCTGAAGAAGAAGTACGACTCCGGTGCGAGCATTCGAGCGCTGGCCGAAGAAACCGGTCGCTCGTATGGCTTCGTACACCGGATGCTCAGCGAGTCGGGCGTCACGCTCCGTGGACGGGGCGGGGCGACACGGGGCAAGAAGGCCGCTTCGGCCTGATCCCCGGCGACTCGTCGGCTTCGATGGTGACCACCCGGTCGGTCGGCTGACCGGCCGGGTGGTTACTGTGCAGTCACTTAGGTGTGTCCCGCAGGGGACACGCACCTGATCCGACCGCACCCATCGGAGGCGCCCCATGGCTTCGTTCGACCAGGACGTTGTTGGCCGAGGTCCCGAATTTTCCGTACTCGACAAGGACGGCGTACGGCTTACCGTCGACGACGCGGTCGCCACGGTGACGCTGGCCAACCCGGCCAAGCGCAATGCGCAGAGCCCCGCTCTGTGGCGGGCCCTGGCCGAGGCCGGTCGGCTGCTGCCGGGCACCGTGCGTGTCGTCGTGCTGCGTGCCGAGGGCAAGTCCTTCTCGGCCGGACTGGACCGGCAGGCGTTCACGCCCGAGGGGTTCGACGGCGAGCCGTCGTTCATCGATCTCGCACGCAGCGACGACGCCACGCTGGACGGAACCATCGCCGGGTACCAGGAGGGCTTCACCTGGTGGCGGCGCACTGACCTGGTGTCCATCGCCGCCGTCCAGGGACACGCCGTCGGCGCGGGCTTCCAGCTCGCGCTCGCCTGTGACCTGCGCGTCGTCGCCGACGACGTGCAGTTCGCCATGCGCGAGACCAGCCTGGGCCTCGTCCCCGACCTGACGGGCACCCATCCGCTCGTCGGCCTGGTCGGCTACGCCCGCGCGCTGGAGATCTGCGCGACCGGCCGCTTCGTCCAGGCCGAGGAGGCCGTGAACACGGGCCTTGCCAACATCGCCGTACCGGCCGGGCAACTCGACGACGCCGTACGCGATCTGTCGGCCGCGCTGCTCGCCGCGCCCCGCGACGCCCTCGTCGAGACGAAGGCGCTGCTGCGCGGCGTCCAGGGCCGCACGTACGACGAGCAGCGCACCGCCGAACGTGCCGCCCAGGCCCGCCGGCTGCGGGACCTCGCGGGCGTCGGCGACTGACACTCCCGTCATCGGACACACGTGTGAGGGGCCGCTGCCGTGGGCCCACGGCAGCGGCCCCTCACACGTGT
>NZ_JAVFVX010000530.1:0-302 GCF_033441795.1 Streptomyces sp. ADMS
AAGGGCTGTCCCGTAACTGCGGGTCACGGGTGAGATGATCTTGATGTGGCTGGTGTGATCACGGCGTCGGAGCCGTCCTGGATAGCCCCGTTCACGGGGCTGAGCCCTCGCCTGTTCGGCAAGCTGGTGACCGTACTGCGGCGCGAGGGTGCGGATGCGGTCCGCAGGGGCCGGCCGTGGAGCCTCCCGCTGGAGGACCGGGCTCTGCTGGTCGCGGCGTACTGGCGCACGAACTTGACGATGCGCCAGCTCGCCCCGCTTTTCGGGGTGTCCAAGTCGGCGGCGGACCGCATCATCGACCA
>NZ_JAVFVX010000531.1:0-300 GCF_033441795.1 Streptomyces sp. ADMS
GGCGGCACTCGGTTCCGTCATCGCGGTCTTCCAGTGGGGCTGGGGCGCGGAACTGCTCGACGTAGAGACGACCGGTCCGATCATGAGCCTGATGCCGATCTTCCTGGTGGGCATCGTCTTCGGACTCGCCATGGACTACGAGGTGTTCCTGGTCGCCCGGATACGGGAGGCGTACGCCCACGGGGACGAGCCCAAGCAGGCGATCGTGACCGGGTTCCGGTACAGCGCCCGGGTCGTCGTCGCCGCCGCGCTGATCATGATGGCCGTCTTCTCCGGGTTCATCGGAGCCGGCGAGTCCAT
>NZ_JAVFVX010000532.1:0-300 GCF_033441795.1 Streptomyces sp. ADMS
CTGCGCCCGTTCCAGGAAGCGGAGCAGTTCGACCGGGAAGGGCAGGACGAGCGTCGAGTTCTTCTCGGCCGCGACCGCCACCACCGTCTGGAGCAGCCGCAGTTGCAGTGCGGCGGGCTGCTCGGACATCACCCCGGCGGCCTCGGCGAGCTTCTTCGAGGCCTGCAGCTCGGCGTCCGCGTTGATGATCCGGGCCCGGCGTTCACGGTCGGCCTCGGCCTGGCGGGCCATCGAGCGCTTCATCGTGTCCGGCAGGGAGACGTCCTTGATCTCGACCCGGTCGATCTGCACGCCCCAGCC
>NZ_JAVFVX010000533.1:0-299 GCF_033441795.1 Streptomyces sp. ADMS
AGTCCGGCTGGTCCCCGTGCGCACTCGCTCGGGGACCAGCCGGACTTCCCCCGCCTCCCTGGGCGGGGGCAAGTGCGTACGACGGGCCGTAGGACCGTCGTACGCGACAACTTGCTCCGCCAGGAGCCGTGTTGGGGTCACGCTGCGGTCCGGAGGTGGTGGCCGCAGGGTCGTTGGTGGTCACCAGCTCGTCTCCGCGTCCTGCTGGTGGATGTCGCGGACGACTTGCTCGATCCAGTCCATGGCCAGGACCGGGTGGTGCAGGGTCCAGGGGCGGCTGTGTCGGTGTCGTTGCACGG
>NZ_JAVFVX010000534.1:0-299 GCF_033441795.1 Streptomyces sp. ADMS
AGTCCGGCTGGTCCCCGTGCGCACTCGCTCGGGGACCAGCCGGACTTCCCCCGCCCCCCTGGGCGGGGGCAAGTGCATACGACGGGCCATAGGACCGTCGTATGCGACAACTTGCTCCGCCAGGAGCCGTGTTGGGGTCACGCTGCGGTCCGGACGTGGTGGCCGCCGGGTCGTTGGCGGTCACCGGCCCGTCTCCGCGTCCTGCTGGTGGATGTCGCGGACGACTTCCTCGATCCAGTCCATAGCCAGGACCGGGTGGTGCAGGGTCCAGGGGCGGCTGTGTCGGTGTCGTTGCACGG
>NZ_JAVFVX010000535.1:0-298 GCF_033441795.1 Streptomyces sp. ADMS
TCGTGCGCGATCAGTGGGAACGCCGCAGCCAGGGCGAGGGCTCCAAGGGGCAGCGAGCCTACGACTGGGCGTGGTTCGAGGTCGCCCTGCCCGGACAGCTGCCGGCCGACGGCTTCGCCCATCGGCTGCTGATCCGCCGCAGCACCGAGAAGAAGCAACTGGCCGGCGGCCGCGTCGACTACGAGTACGCGTACTTCCTCGTCCACGCCCCCGCCGCCGACCCGGTCACCGAGGCTGTGCGCCGGGCCGGGGTCCGCTGGAAGATCGAGGAGAACAACGAACTCGCCAAACAGATCAC
>NZ_JAVFVX010000536.1:0-296 GCF_033441795.1 Streptomyces sp. ADMS
ACACCCCGGTCCACGCCTCCTGGTTGAACCAGGTGGAGATCTACTTCTCCGTCGTCCAGCGCAAGGTCGTCTCGCCCAACGACTTCACCGACCTGGCCCAGGTCGGGGATCGGCTCCGAGCCTTCGAAGACCGCTACAACGCCACGGCACAGCCGTTCCAGTGGAGGTTCACCACCTCCGACCTGGACGATCTCCTGGCCAGGCTCGATCGGCACACCGCCGATCACCCACAAGAATCCTCCGCCGCCCCGGCAACATGATCAACCCCCGAAGGACTTACGAACTCGACCACTAAG
>NZ_JAVFVX010000537.1:0-295 GCF_033441795.1 Streptomyces sp. ADMS
ACTGGCCCGTACGTTGCATGACTTCGCGGATGATGTGTCGGATGCGTTGCGGTTGGTCAAGGGGATGGCGTCGGAGAACGAGACGCTGGAGTGGGCGGGCAGGACCGCTGAGGTGTTCCAGGACGAGTTCTCGGATGTGCCGAAGAACTTGAAGAAGCTGAAGAAGTCGTACGACCTGTGCGGTGACGCGCTGGTGGACTACTGGCCGAAGTTGGAGCGGGCGCAAGCCCTCGCCGACAAGGCGCTGGCGAAGGGCCGGGAGGCGCAGGCGGACCTGTCGTCGGCCAAGTCCCGT
>NZ_JAVFVX010000538.1:0-294 GCF_033441795.1 Streptomyces sp. ADMS
CGCGCGCAGGGGCGTCGGCGGAGGGGTGCGCTGGGTCGGGAGGTGCATGGGGCGGCGCGCTCTCGGGGCGCGGCCCGGCATGGCGGCCTGCGGAGGGTCAGGCGGCGGGGCGGTGGCGTCTGCGGTCCACCGGCTCGAACTCGACCCGGGTGGTCATCTGCGCGAGTCGGGAGGTGACTCGGTCTCCGAGGTAGGCCCGGAGATCCTTGATCGCCAGGTTGGTGGTGATCAGCGTCGGAAGCATGTGGTTGTACCGGCGGTTGATCAGCCGGTACGTCACTTCCTCGACCCACT
>NZ_JAVFVX010000539.1:0-294 GCF_033441795.1 Streptomyces sp. ADMS
CGCGCGCAGGGGCGTCGGCGGAGGGGTGCGCTGGGTCGGGAGGTGCATGGGGCGGTGCGCTCTAGGGGCGCGGCCCGGCGTGGCAGCCTGCGGAAGGTCAGGCGGCGGGGCGGTGGCGTCTGCGGTCGACCGGCTCGAACTCGACCCGGGTGGTCATCTGCGCGAGGCGGGAGGTGACGCGGTCGCCGAGGTAGGCCCGGAGGTCCTTGATCGCCAGGTTGGTGGTGATCAGCGTCGGGAGCATGTGGTTGTACCGGCGGTTGATCAGCCGGTACGTCACTTCCTCGACCCACT
>NZ_JAVFVX010000053.1:0-55828 GCF_033441795.1 Streptomyces sp. ADMS
CGCTCTCCTGGACCCGGCCACCCAGACCCCGGGCCACTGGACCAAGGCCACCCGGAAACCGATCACCGGGACCTCCACCGCAGAGGAAGACTCGGTTGTCTTCGGCTCGCCCACCCCCACCAACTCGACCACCGCACACAGCACCCCCCTCATGTCCTCCCCACATCCGCGGACCACTGCCCCCTGGCCTCCGGACGCGACGGATCCGCTGCTGTCGCCGCGTCTCCAACACGCCTCCGGCGTCGGGACGTTCCACTTCGCGCCCGGCACTCCTCGCACCGCCGACCAGGACGGTGCCGGTTCCGAGGAGCGGGACGCCCGGACCGGTATCGCCTATCCGGCGCCCGTCCAGATCAACATGGCCCCCGTCTCCGCCGCCGACCGGGCGGACGCCACCGACGGCATGGGTGATCCGGGTTGGTCGGTGTCGTCCTGGCGCCCGGCCGGGTCACCGGACCGGGCCCGGTTCGAGAGCTTGTACCGGGACCGTGAGTGGCGGCAACGAAGCGTGGCCCTGGAGTTCACGCTCGCCGGGGCGATGGGCCAGCTCGGTCAGATCACCGAGTCGGCTCGCGACGGCGTGTTGCGCATGTACGAGGGGCTTGTCGCGCGTCACGGCGAGGCGGCGGCGCAGCGTGCCTTCTTCGCCCCGGACGCGGTTCCGGCCGATCCGGCCGCCGCGCTGGAGCGGCTGCGCACCCTGCCTTCCGGGCCGCTCACGCTGGACGAGCTGATGACCGCGCTCACTTACGCGGCGTACGCGGGTGCGGGGCTGCCCGGCGGGCTGGCCGAGACGCTGTCGCGTCCGGTCGGCCGTCGTGCGCGTCATGCGCAGGGCAGTGCCTACCGTGCGGTCCATGACAGCCGTGGTTTCCGCCGGGTGGGTGCTGAGGGGGGTCCCGCGCTGCGGCTGCTGCGGACCTACGCGGAGCTCGGCGCGTCGTCTGCCCAACTGCTCGCGTTCCGTGGCGCGCTCATCGCCTGGATGGTCCCGGCGGATCTGCAGTCGTTGCACGAGATCCTGCGCGCCTCCCACCTGCTCGGCATGGGAGACGCGGAGGAACGCGGCACTGTGCTGCGTGACGGGGCGGAGCTGCACAACTGGGCGCACGACTCTGCACGGCAGGCAGGCCTCCGGAGGTTCACTCCCGGCGGTCGGATGATCCCGCCGCATCGCGCGCTGTACGCCGAGCGGATGGCGTACGGCCGGAGCATCACTCCCAGCGGGCTGGACCTTCCGGACGATCTGGTGAACATGGTCGACGCCGCGCTCGCCGGGATCTCCCTGTCGGACACCCGGAGGGGCCGGGCGCTCGACGCGTGGCTGCGCCGCTACGGCCCCGAGGGCAGACGTGCCCTGGACCGCCTGGACCCGGCTCACCTGACGGCCATCCATCTCTACAGCGGGCCCGACTACCGGCTGATGAAGGCGTTCCTCAACGGTGAGCGGTTCGGCGCGGGGATGAGCCGACGCCTGGTACGCCTCAGCGTCTGGTCGATGACCCGGAAGGCGGCGGAGGTTGGCCAGGCCGACTTCGTACCGATGATGCTCCGCAAGCACCCCGGTTTCGCCGACCTGTTCGACCAGATGTGGGAGGCGGACGATTTGGGGGCGCGCACCAACGGGGTGGCGCGGCTGCGCCGCCGTCTGGACGTGATGGCCGACTGGGTGTACGTGCAGCTGCCGCTGCACGTCGACATGACTGTCGAGGCGCTGGAGATCCTGCCGCCGGTGGACGCTGACGTCTGGTGGGGCGACCGCGGGATACCGGGTTCGCTGGACGGGCCGCCGGTGGACGGGCCGATCTACGGCCGGGACACGGTCACGATGCCGTTCTTCCGCAGCACGTCGCTGCTGCCCAGTACGGCACTCGGCTTCATGCAACGGGGCAAGGGGACACCTGGCGACTCGCATCGCGGAGTGGTGTACGTCCCGCGTTCCACGGCACGCGAGGTCAGCCCGTTCGTGGTCTTCATCTCCGAGGCGGAAGCCGCGTATCCGCCGGGTGCGTTCTTCCGCATCGTCGGCCGGGGTGTTGTCCGGGGTGGCGAGGGGACGGTGTCGTACGAGTCCATCAGCGCCCAGGAGGCCAGGCCGCCCGGGGAGCAGGGGTCCGACCGCTCTCTTCCGGCTCTCCACGAACTCGGCTCCCCGGACGACCTGTTCCGCGTCGGTCCGGCGGCCGGCACCGCCGAGCAGGACCGGCCCGCGCCGGTGACGCGGGAGATCCGTGGGGCGGACGGCCGGGTCGTCGGTGTGGCGTCGTTCGACGACGCGGACTGGGCGGTGCGGCGGGACGCGTACGCACGGTTGGACGGTGTGACGGGGTTCGTGTCGTGGGAGCGTGACGCTGAGGGGCGGCCGGTCGCGATGCACCGGGCGTTGCCGGGTGGCGGGAGTGAGGCGGGAACGTTCTTCTTCGCGTCGCACGGTGGGGCCGAGGGTCTTGCGATGGCCACCGAGGATGGTGGCGTGCGGCGGGACGACGGGTCGTATGCGGGGCGGCTGTTGGGAGGTGTGCGGGGTCGTGGTTTCCGTAGTGTGACGGTGCTGGCGTGCGGTCCCGGCGACGTCGCGACGGGCGTGGCGGAGGCCAGGGCGCGGGCGCAGCGGATCGCGGACGCGTCGGACCTGCCGGTTCATCTGGCGGTCGGCCGTGCCGCGGTGACCGACGGGCTGCCGCATCTGTTGGAGGACGCCGAGGGGCGGGCCACGGAGTGGGTGACGGCGTATCCGGCAGGTTGGCCGGTTCCTCCGGCAGCGGCCCCGGACGCGGTGACCGGTACTCCCGCCTCGGTCGGCTATCCGGCTCCCGAACAGCACAACGTCACGCCCACCAGGGCGGACGCGACCCCGGAGGAGATCGAGCAGATCGACGCCGCCGGGGGAGGCGCCTGGTCGGTGTCGACCTGGCAGCCGGCCGGCAGGTCCGACACGGTGCGGTTCGCCGGCTTCCACCGGGACCGTGAGTGGCGTCGGCGCAGCGTCGCCTTCGAGTTCACCCTCGCCGACGCGCTGAGCGGCGTCCCCGAGCTCACCCAGGTGGCCAAGCAGGCGGTCCGCGAACTGCACAAGGCGCTGGCCGCCCGCAACGGCGAGGAGCGGACGCCGCGCGCCTTCTTCGCCTGGGACGCGATGCCGGAGGATCCGCGCGCGGAGCTGGAACGGCTGCTCGCCCTGCCCTCGGGGCCGGAGACGCTGGACCGGCTGATGACGGTCTTCACCCACGCCGCGTACGCCGGTCCGGGGCTGCCGTCCGAGGTCGGGACGGCGCTGTTCCGACGGCCCGACGGCACTCGTGGGCGGTACTCGCCGGACAGCGCCTACCGCGCCGTGCACGACAGCCGCGGCTTCCGCCGGGTGGGCGGCGAACGCGGCCCCGCGCTGCGACTGCTGCGGATGTTCGCGGCGCTCGGCCTGCCGCCGTCCACGCTGCCGGTGTTCCGTACCGCCTTGACCGCCTGGATGATCCCGGCCGACCTGCAGTCCCTGCACGAGATCCTGTGCGCCTCCCACCTGATCGGCATGGGCGACCCGGACGAGCGGGCCGCCACGGGTCGCGATGCCGCCGGTCTGCACAACTGGGCGCGGGACCACATCGCGGAGGGCGGACTGCTCCGGCTCGCCCCCGCCGACCGCCGGCTCCCCGCCCTGATCCCGCCGCACCAAGCCTGGTACGACGCGATGATGACGTTCCCGGCCGCGCTCACCGATACGGTGGATGTGCCTGGCGACCTGGTCGCCATGGTCGATGCCGCGCTCGCCGGCACACTGCCGCCCGCGACCACCGAACGGCTCGAGGCCATGTCCAGGTGGCTGGACCGTTACGGAAGCCGCGGTACCGAGGCGCTCAAGCGGCTCGCCCCCGCCCACATCACGGCCCTGTACCTCTACAGCGGGCCCGACTACCGGCTGATGAAGGCGCTGCTCAACGGCGAGCGGTTCGGCCCGGGCATGGGCCGTCACCTGGTTCGCCTCACCACCTGGAGGCTGATGCGCGACGCGGTACTGATGGAAGATCCCGGCGAGCTTCCGCTCGTACTGCTCAGTCAACTTGATTTCCTGGACGTGTTCGACGAGCTGAACGGGCTGGCGGATCTGGAGACACCGACGCCCGAGCTGTCCCGTCCCCGACGCCGACTGGACGCGATCGCCGCCCAGCTCTACGAGGACCTGAAGCTGCACGTGGACATGGCGATCGAGGCGCTGGAGATCCTGCCGCCGGTCGGGGGGGACGTCTGGTGGGGCGACCGGGGGGCGCCGGGGCCGTTGGACCGGCCCTCGGTGAACGGCCCGGTCTACGGCGCCGAGACGATCGAGGTGCCCTTCTTCCGCAGCACCTCGCTTCAGGTCGGGCAGGCACGGGAGTTCGCACTGAAGCGCTTGTCGGTTCCCCGGAATTCGCACCGCAAGGTGGTACGGGTCAGGAACTCGACGGCTCGGGAAGGTGCCCCTTTCTTCGCGTTTCCGATGGAGGACGAGGCGCTGTATCCGCCGGGCATGAGATTCGACATCATCAGTCGACGGCGGGTCGACGGGGACAGGATGGGCCCCGCGCACGAGATCCAGACGGTCGAGGAGTCCACTCCGCTGCCGGACGGCCACTCCGCGGCCTCGCGGGCCCACCCCCTTCCCGAGGCGCCGGGCGAAAGTGGTGCCGTCGCTGACGACCTCTTCGATCTCGGGTCCTCCTACGACGAGATGTCCGACATCGACATGGACCCGGATGTCGACATGGACTCCGACGCGGACGGTGACACGGACGCCGGCACGCCGGTGACGCGGGAGATCCTTGGGGCGGACGGCCAGGTCGTCGGTGTGGCGTCGTTCGACGACGCGGACTGGGCGGTGCGGCGGGACACGTACGCGCGACTGGACGGCGCGACAGAGTTCGTGTCGTGGGAGCGTGAGGCCGGGGGCCGGCCGGTGGCGACGCTCAAGGCGTTGCCCGGTGGCGGGGCTGCCGGAGGGACGTTCTTCTTCGCGTCGCACGGTGGGGCCGAGGGGCTGGCGCTCGCCGAGGACGGTGGCGGCGTCCGGCGGGATGACGGGGCGTACGCGGGGCGGCTGTTGGCAGGTGTGCGGAGCCGTGGTTTCCGTAGCGTGACCGTGCTGGCGTGTGGTCCCGCCGATGTGCCCGGGAGCGTGGCGGAAGCCGAGGAGCGGGCCGGGCGGTTGGCGGACGCGGTGGGCCTGCCGGTTCATCTGGAGGTGGGCCGTACAGCGGTGACCGGCGGCCGCGACGGTGGTCCGGCGCTGATACACGCGCTGGAGGACTCCGAGGGGCGGGCCACGGTGTGGGTGACGGCGTATCCGGCCGGCCGGCCGGCCACCGACGCACCGGCCTCGGACACCGGGCGTCCGATCGAGGCCGACTACCCGGCCCCCGGACTGATCAACGCCGACAGCGACATGGACCTCGATTCCGGCTCCGGTGAGGCGTCCGAGCCCGACGCCGAGTCCGAGTCCAGCGAGGCATCAGAGTCCGACGACGACCCGCCCATGAACATCCCGTCCTGGAGGGTCACCGGCGCGCCTGACACACCGCGTTTCACCGGGTACTACGGGAACCCCCACTGGCGGCAGAGGAGCGTCGACTTCGAGATCACGCTCGCGCAGCTGTTGGCCGCGCACCCCGATGTGCTCACCACGGTGCGTCAGACAGTCGGCCGCGCGCACCAGTTCCTCGTCCAGCGGTACGGGCAGGAAGCGGCCACCCAGGCGCTCTTCCCGCCGCAAGACCCGCTGTGGGCGGCACCGGGCGGCCCTCTCGCCCAGCTCCTGGGACCGGGCGCCACGGCCCCCCTGTCCCAGCTGATGTGGGCGTACGCCAACGCGGTCTTCGCCAACGCAGGCAGCCCCGCGACCATCAGCCGCGCCCTGCCCGGCAGGATTCGTCACGCCGGACAGCCGGTGCAGAGGCTGAACCCCGCGGACCCCGCGAGTTGGCAGCGGCACGACGCCCTGGGCTTCCGACAGGTGGGAGGCGTGAACGGGCCCGCGCTGTGGCTGCTTCAGAGCACCCATGAACTCGGAGCCACCCCTGCCGAGATAGCCACCTTCCGCGCGGCGCTGATCGCCTGGGCGGTCCCGGAGGGCCTGCAGTCCCTCCACGAGGTCCTGCGAGCCTCGCACCTGATCGGTCTGGGCGGGGCGGAGGAGCGCCTCGCGACGGAGCGGGACGCTGCCCGTATGCACGGTTGGGCCAGGGATCACCTCGTCCCCTGGCAGCAGATCCCGCAGACCCCAGAAGGCATCGCTCTCGGCAATCGTCTGCGCGCACCCCACGTGGCGCTGTACAGCGACGCCGTGAGCTACCCTCGCGAGGCGACCGGTGATCTCGCCGTCCCGGCCGACCTTCTGACGATGGTCGACGCCCTTCTCTCCCCCGGCCCTTCGACGTTCCCCGACGAGGAACGCATGAACGTGGCACGGGAATGGCTGGCACGGTACGGCGCCGAGGGCCGAGCCGCGCTGCGCAGGATGGCCCCGTCCCATGTCACCGCCCTGTTCATCTACAGCATGTCCGACTACCGGCTCATGAAAGCGGTCCTGAACGGTGAGCGGTTCGGACGGCACGCGGGCCGGTGGATGCTGCGTTCCGTCGCCTGGTCGATGGTCACGCGCGGTGTCTACAACGCGGGGGAATGGGAGAACTTCGTTCCCTTGACGCTGCGGACCCAGCCCGGTTTCGGGGAGGTGATGCAGGGGTTGATGGACCTGACCGACCTGGAACCCAGCCCCGAGGTCTCGCAGCTGCGTCGCAGGCTCGACGAGATCGTCGATGGGCTCCACGGTCAGCTGAAGGTGCACATCGAGATGGCCGTCGAAGCCCTGGAACTGCTTCCCCCGGTGAGGCGCACCGTCTGGTGGGGCGACCGGGGCGTGCCTGGGTCATTGGCCCGTCCGGCGGCCAACTCGCCCTTGTACAACGGCGCGGTGATCTCGGTGCCGTTCTTCCGCAGCACCTCCCTGGACATCGACGAAGCCCTGGACTTCGCACTGTCCACGAAGCGCGCGCCGTCGAAGACCCACCGCGGGGTTTTCGAGATTCCCGACTCCCTGGGCAAGGAGATCGCCATGTTCTCCGCCTTCTCCAGCGAGTCGGAGGTCCTCTATCCGCCCGGTTCCTTCTTCCTCGGACAGGACCGGACCATCCGCACGTACAACGGGGACGCGAGGAGGCAGAAGTACGCGTACTCCGTGGTCAAGGACGCCACCGGCAACCGGCCGGCCGCGCCGCCGAGGCCCGCGGCCGCTCCGGCCGACCCGGTCGACGGTGACCAGCAGATCCTCCGCTCCTTCTACGCGGATCCGCGCTGGTGGACGCTGAGTGGGGAGTACGAAAAAGCCCTGGGCGAGGTGCTCGCCCACGAACCCGCCGTGCTGGACGCGGCGCGTGCGGCCGTCCGCGTCCTGTACACCTATCTGTCGCACCACCTCGGCGCCCGCGCGGCGGCGTCCGCCTTCTTCCCGGAGAGGTCCGAGGCGAACGACCCGCAGGCCGAGATGGACCTCCTGCTCGACGAGGACATGACGGCGAACGTGCGCACGCTCGTGCTCGCGCTCGTCGACGCCGGCTACGCGTCCGCGAACGAGGGAGCGGGCCCCTCACTCAACCGGCTGTGGGGCAACCGCCCCGAGCTGAACGTCCACAACCAACTCACCTCGGTCGAGGACGCGTCCCCGCACAGGCGCTCCGGCCACTGGTACCGGGACCGGCACGACCGGCTGGGTCACGGCGTCGGCAACGGCCGCGCGGAAGGCGTCGAATGGCTGCTCCGGGCGTTCCGGAGCCTGCCCGGCACCGACCCCGCCCTGCTGCTGGGGCTGCGGAACGCCCTGCTGGCGGCCCGTCTGATGTTCGGCGAGCACTCGCTGGCCGAGGTGCTGGAGGCCGCCCAGTCGGCCGGGGTGCGCGACGAGGCCGAGCCCGAGCCGGGGGACGTCGAGGCGGCCCGGCTGTACGCCTGGGCCGACGCCGTCTTCGCACCCCGAAAGCGCATCGAATCCGAGCCGGGACTGCGCCGCGAGTTCGCCGACGACAGCACCCTGCGCGAGCGGCTGCGCCTGCCCCACCAGCGGATGTACCAGCAGCGCACCGCCTGGCTCGCGCCCTGGATCACCGGTGACGTGGCCGAGCCCGCCGCCATCACCGAGCTCGCCGGTCTGGAGGGAAGCACCTGGAGTGCCGAGGATCTGCGGACGCTGCCGTGGCCCACGGGCCCGGCGGCCCGGGAGCGGCGTTCGGCGCTGCGTGACTGGCTGCTGCGGCATGAGACCCAGGCGCTGCTGCGCAACGTCACCGCGGCGCATGTGCCCGCGCTCTATCTGATCAGCGGCCCGGACGGCACGCTGACCGACCCGCGGTTGACCACGGGCCCCGAGTCACTGAACCGGCTGCGCCAGACCGTGGGCGCGCTGGTCCAGCAGCGCATCGCCCAGGGTGCTCCGGACCAGGCGTTCCCGCTGACGTTGCTGCGCGACACGCGCTTGCGGACCCTCGTGCGGGAGGCCAGAAGCGTGCCGCCGTCGGCCCCGAACCGTGCTGCCGCACTGGCCCAGACCGGTCAGCGGGCCGCGGCGCGCGCCGCCGAGCTGGCGGCCGGGATACGCGGGGAGCTCGCCGTCCTGCGGCGCATGGGGCGCGAAGCCCTGCACCTGCTGCCGCCGGTGGACGCGCCGGTGTACTGGTCCGCCTGGGAAGCCGGGACCCTGGAGGAGGCCCGGGGGAGGTCCATGGCGGGACTCTCCTTCACCAGTCCCCCCTTCCACACCGCCTCGGCCTCGCGGAGCGTCGGGCTGCGCATGATGCCGGGCCGCCCGCCGCAGGGGGAGAGCCACCCGGTCCTGTACGAGGTGCGCCGGTCCTCCGCGCGGGACGTCGCTCCGTTCAGCCGGACGCCTGCGGCGCGGCAGACGATGTTCCCCGAGGCGACCCGTTTCGAGGAGGAGTCCCGTGAGGTCCGCTACGACGCCTCGCCGGGCCGTAGCTACGCGCATGTGATCCTGCGCGAGGTGCCGGCTCCGGCCCTGCCCGCGCCGGAGCAGTGGGACCGGGAGATCCTCACCCGTCCCGTCATCGCTCCCGACGGCACCTGGTCCGGCGTCACCAGTTACACGGCGCAGGAGTGGTCGGAGCGCCACGACGCGATCGCCCACCTGCCCCGCCTCACCTACTTCAAGTACTACGACACCGAGGCCGAGGCGTGGGAGGACGACCGCGTCCCCGTGCCCTGGAGCCAGGGCTCCCTGTTCTTCGCCGCACCCAGCGACGGTCGGCTGGTCCAGGTGGGCTCCCGTTACGGATCCAAGCTCGCCACCGCTGGACAGGTCGGCAGCTTCCTGCGCGAGCTGCTGCGTGACTCCGCCGCTCGGGAGAACGCCGCGCTCGTCGTCTTCGGCTCGCCCGCCGGGGCCGGGCCGCTGGCCCAGCGGATAGCCGACCGCTCCGGGCACGATGCCGTCGGCTCCACGGCTCCCAGCGAGACCTACGAGCGGGGCGAGGGCGCGAACCCCTACGGGCTGGAACTCGAACACGATCCGGGACGCCCCGCTCCCCGGTGGCTGATCCGCACCCCGCGCGCCCAGGACGGCACCGAGGACGAAGCACCCCGAGATCCGTCACGGCACGCCGAACGTTTCGCCGCGGTGTACGCCGATCCGCGCTGGCCGGAGGCCGCCCGCGACTGGGAGCGGGCGCTGGGTAGCGCCCTGGCCGGCGATCCACGGGTCACCGCCGCCGCCCGCGCGGCGGTGCGGGCCGTCCACCGGTTTGTCGTCGGCCAGTTCGGCGAGGCGGAGGCCGCGTCGATGTTCTTCTCCGCCTCCGACGACGACGCGGGAGTGGACCTCGACGCCGCCCTGCGACGGCTGCTGGACCCCGACGCCGGCGCCGGGCTGCCGGAGCTGATGGAGGCCTACGCGAGGGGTGCGGGGCTCTCCGTCTGGTTCACGCCTCCGAAGCCGCTGGACCGGGAGGGCAACTGGTACCGGGAGTTCCACCGCGACCGGGGCTTCCCCGTGGGCCATGGCCCCGCCGACATCGCCCGCGACGCGCTGTCGCGCTACTCGCGGCTGTCCGGCGTGCGGTGGGCCGATGTCCTGGCCTTCCGGGAGGCCGTCATCAGCTGGCAGCTGTCCCTGGACCGCCACTCGCTGATCGAGGTCCTTCTCGCCTCCCACACTCTCGGCCTCGGGGACACTGTCGAGCGTGCCGCGGCTCTCGGCGACGCGGTCCACCTCTACCAATGGGCCGACGATGCCCTGACCCCTCGTTCCCGCCCCGGCTCCCAAGGGCCGGACGGCAGCCTGCGGTTGCCGCACCGACGCCTGTACGGCACCGGAGCCGGCCGGTTTCCCCCGGAGGCTACCGGGGCCGGCACGGTGCCCGACGGTCTCGTTGTCGCCGTACAGCGCGGTGAGAGGCTGCTCTCCGGGGAGTTCGACCCCGAAAAGCTGCTGGGACGCGAGGAGGCGCTGCTCGACTGGCAGCGCCGCCACGGCGGTTCGCCCCTCGACGGCCTGGACCGCGCCCACGTCACCGCCCTCCACCTTCTGGGCGGTCCGGACGCCGCACTGCTCGGCAAGCCCGACCCGGTGGTGCAGGCCCGGTCCTTCGTCGCCCGCGAACTCCGCAACGGCGGCCTCGCCTTCCCCGTCCTGCTGATGAACGACCCCGGTTTCCGCGGCCTCGCCGCGCAGGCCAAGGCGATTGCGGAGGCCGCTCCCGACGGCGCGGACCGGCTGGCCGCGCTGCTCCCCGCCATAGGGCAGCGGATCGGCGAACTGGCCCCCCGTATTCAGGCGGAGGTGTCCCAGCACACCGCCTTCGGCTCTGAGGCGCTCGACCGGCTGCCTCCCGTGAACGCCCCCGTGTGGTGGGCGGCCTGGCTGCCCGGCGATCTGCCCTCCGGTCCGGACGGCACGGAACCGCCCGGTCCGCTGGACGGGGTCTCCACCTCCTCGTTCCATGTGGCGCGGCGCACGGAGGAGACCGCACTGGACCGGCTGACGTCCGACGGCGATCCGCCGGCGGGCAGGCACCCGGCGGTCTTCGAGGTGGAACGCTCCTCGGGCCGTGATGTCTCGGTCTTCGCCGGGGACCCGGAGGACGAGCCGGTGGCCTACCCCGAACCGGCCGACTTCAGGGTGCTCCGGCGCTCGCTCCGTACGCATCCGGAGACGGGCCGTCGCTACGAACACGTCCTGCTCGCCGAGACCGCCGCCACCAGCCGGGCCCTCGCCGCCCCGCCCACGCCCTCCGAAGCCGCGGTCCCGGCCTACCCGGAGCCGGACTTCTGGAACGCGCCCTGGGAGGGGCACGAGACCGCCCGGCCCCTGGACGGGACAGTGGTCCAGGAGATCCGCGTGGACGGGCGGACAGTCGGCAAGGCGTCGTTCTCACGGCACGACTGGTCGTTGCGCGAGCGTCCCTACGGCCGACTGCCCGAGGTCACTGACTACACGGGGTGGAGCCGTGGCCCCGGCGGCGAACGGGTGGCCCGGCGCCGCCCGCTGCCCGCCACGGGCCGTACCGGCACGTTCTTCTGGGCGTCCCATGGCAAGGACAGCGGCTACGCCCTCGTCGGCCAGGACGACATACCCGTCGGCGCCGACGCCGAGATGGTGGGGCGTCTCCTCGGCGGCGACCTGGCTGCGGCAGGCTTCACCAGCGTCACGGTCCTCGCGTGCGACCTCGGTGCCGTACGCGACGCCGACACCCTGGCGCGCGCCGTCGACCGGGCGCAGGGCATCGCGGACACCACCAACCTGGACGTGTACACCAACACCGGCGGGGTGGCGGTCACCCCTGGCCAGGACGAGGACGGCGGCGCCACGGCCGACATCCACCTCCTGGAGTCCGCCGACGGCAGCCCGACGACATGGCTGCGGATCTCCCCGCGAGGCCGTGCCGGAGCCGCCTCGCTCCCGGGTCTCCCCGAGCCTCCACCGTCCGAGGACGAGGTGCTCCACGCATCGGGCCCCGCCGTGCACATCGAGACGCGCGACATCGCCGCCGACCCCGAGACCGGGTGGGAGTACGCCGACCACACCCTGCGGGAGATGCTTCCCTATCCGCACACGGCCTACCGCAACGCCGACGACGCTCCGTCACCGCGGGTCGCGGAGATCACGGACGCGGAGGACACGGCCCCCGGCCCCGACGAGACGGCGCCGCGCGGCACCTACCGGCGCACCGGGCCGTATGCCGCCGAACTCGACGGCACCGTCTTCGCGTTGCACGAGTCGCCCGGGGAGGGCGACCGGTTGGCCGGCACCCTTCTGCTGGTCCTCCGGTACGCGGCCCCCGAGACGCTGACGAACGAGGGAATCGACACGCCCGGCACCCTCCGCGACTGGCTGGGGCGGAACGTCACCGACGACGACCTGTCGCAGGAGACGCCGCTTCCGCTGGACCGGGGCCGGATGATTTCGCTGAGACTGCTGGACGAGATCGGTGCGGAGATCAACACCTCCCAGCGCACGGAAGGGGTCCTCCTCGGCAATGAACTTCCGGCCTCGGGCCTCGACCTGAGCCCGGCCGAGCGTTTCCGGCTGCTGCTGCGGGACCCCTCGTACGGAAGTGAGAACGGCACGGGAGTGCTGGCAGATGTGGTTCTGGCGACGGCCCCCCGCGCGCTCGGCGTCGAGCTGGCCGTGGTGGACCCGGACGGGCAGGTGACGTTCCACGGCGGCACTGCGGACGACGACACCGTCGCGGACGTACCGCCCGCCCTCCTCGTCCGCGACGGCGACCGTTACCTCTCCGGTCTTCCGGACGGACCCGGTGACACCACCGGCGAGAGCGAGGCGAGGCTGCGCCGGGTGGTGGAGGCCGTGTCCTCCGCGCCGGCGTCCGTACGGCGCCGACTGGCGACCCGGCAGGCGCCGGACTGGATCCGGACGCGCATCCGCTACATGGAGGAGGCCGAGCGCTTCGAGGAGCGGCTCGGCCGGTATCTCGGCGACCACGAGGCCGCCAACGCCCAGCTCGGCGTGATGGTGCGCGAGGTGTTCAAGCGTGCCGTGGCGGCGGGCCGCTGGGCGGAACTGGGCTCGGCCGATCCCACCACCGACGGCGCCGTGGGCACCGATTGGGACCGGATCGTGGCCGTGGTGGAGTCGGGCAATCTGCGGGAGCGCATGGGCCTGCTGTGGATCGGCGCCCCGCATCCGGCCGGAGGGCTGATCTCCGACCTGCTCGGCACCCCCGCCCCGGTTCCGCAGTCGATCATCGACGAATACGGCGAACGGCTGCCGTCGAGCGCGATGACCGCGTACCGCGAGGTGCGCGCACAATCGCACGGCATGCCGCCGGAGGAGCAGGCGCGCCTGCTCGCCGAGGCCGAGCGGACGCTGCGGGCACCGGTGCGCCCCGAGGACGTACGGCCGCCGCTGAGCGAGGCCGAGCGGGCACTCATGCCGGACGCGGACATCCCGTGGATTCCGGGGAGAAATCGCTGGGACTACGCCATGAGCAGCCGTTTCCAGGCCGCCACCGAGGCGACCAGCGGCCTGGTCCTGGCCGGCACGTCCGGCTCGTCGCAGCGCCTGATGACGCAGGCCGTGGCGATGCGCGAGGTGTGGGGTCTGGACATCGACCTGGGCCTGGTGCGGATCGCGTTGCTGGCCGAGATGCTGACGGCGAGGCACCACTCGCTGCACGAGATCATGCGGGGCTGCCAGCTGGTCTTCGACCAACTGCGGGAGCTCGGCACCCCGGAGTCACCGGATCTCGACTACGTCGACAACTGGGGGCGCTACTGGCGCATCGACCCGCTGACCGAGGCCGAGCTGCGTGAACACGTGGCCGTCGACGGCAGGTTCCCGGACGAGCACGCCCCGGACGCCACGAGCTGGCCGACCGGTGCCGGGCCGGACGGGGGCCTGGACGAAGCGGCCGACCCGGACACGGCGGAATGGCTCGCGGCCCACCGCGACACCCTGGGCGACGTCCTGGACATCCTCATGGCGCTGAAGCCCGACGCCGACGACAGGCCCGTGACGCCCGATCTGCTGGAACGCCTGATCGACGACTGGTTCCGCACGCGGAACCTGGAGCCCGTCGGCTCCCTGGCCGAGAAGCTCGGCCGGATACTGGACGACCGTGCATAACCCCAACGAGGAGCTCATGAACGACAACACCGCCGCCGGGACCTCCACCGCCGAGGCCGCCGACGCCGCGCCGCCGGTCCCCGAGGAGATCAAGGAGGCGGCCCGGCTCGCCCCCGACCACTGGCTGGGGATGGTCGACCCGGCGTGGTCGGGGGAGGGCGAGCCGCCGAACTGGGCGGTGGTGGGCCAGTGGCGGTCCGGCCTGGACGGGGAGATCGAGGAATGGCGCGCCAACGAGGAGTACCGCCCTTCGCCCCAGGCGCTCGGCTGGCCCGCGCCGACCGACGTGGTGGACGAGGCGGTCCAGCTCGCGGCCACCGGTTACGGCCCGGGTGAGGCCGTATCGCGGTTGCTTGCCGGCGCGGAGGTGGCGGTGCTGCTCGGGCCCGGTGGCGGCCCGTTGTCGGCCACCTCGCCCGACGGTGCGTCGGTGGTCCCCGTCTTCACCTCCCCTACGTATCTGCACGCCGCCGGTCGCTTCGGATACCAGCTGATGCCGGTGATCCAGGTCGCGGACCGGATACCGGAAGGGCATGTGCTCTACCTCAACCCCTCGGGACCGGTGAGCATGACCGTGGAAACCGACGCACTGCGTCAGGCGGTCGAGGAGACGGCACGGGCGGAGAACGGGGCCTGGGAGGGGGAGGAGCCCGAGCCCCCGGCCCCCGTGCGCCCCTCGACCGTCGGCGGCGCACACGCGCCCGCCACGCCCGCCGCAACGGCCCCCGCCGAGGACAAGGCCGTCGACGGGAAGGCCGCCGGGGGATCGGCCCTCGGCCTGGACTCCACCACCTGATCCGCAAGACTCCGCGCACACCGCATGTAACACGCACACCGCACGTATCACACACCGCACATCGATGGAGTTTCATCCCATGACGAGTTCTTCCGGCACACCGGACGACGAGCCAGAGAACACCGCGGAGGCGGACCCCGCGGGTGATCCTGCCGACGGGGGCTCGGGCACTGCCGGGACTCAGGGCGGTCCTGGCGCGGTGCTCAAGGGCCAGGAGGGCTTCCGGGAGCCGCCCGAGGACTACGTCAGGGCCGCCCGGGTGGCCCCCAACCACTGGCTGTCCGTCATCGACCGGCACTGGAACGGTGACGAGGGTGAACCCCCGCCGTCCTGGGCGAGCCTCGGGCGCTGGCGCAGCGACGAGAGTGGCGAGATCGTCGAGTGGGAGGAGAACACCGAGTACCGCCCCTCGCCCGACGCGTACGGCTGGGCCCCGCCGGTCAGCCCCGTGGACGCCGCGGTGCAACTGGTCGCCACCGGATACGCCTCGGAGGAGTTGTTCGCCCTGATGCTCGCCGACGCCGAGGTGGCCGTGTGCGTCGACGAGAACGGCGGCCTGGCGGTGACCGACGCACAGGACGGTACAGAGGCCGTGCCCGTCTTCTCGACATCACCGGAGCTGGAGGAGGACCGACTGCCCCCGCATGAGGTGATGTCCGTGCCCGATCTGCTGGAGAGGCTGCCGGAGGGGAAAGAGGTGCTGTTCCTCAGCTCCTCCGCCCCGGTGGGGCAACTCGTCACGGTGAGCGCGCTGCGGGAGAGCAAGGCCGACCTTGAACGGTACGAGGCGGAGGGCGGGGACGAGTTGGCCGAGCCCGGCAGGGCCGGCGATCGGCCGGACGCCATCACGGATCTGCCGGACATCGCGGCGCTCGAGGGCTGGCCCGATTTCCTGACGGACGATCAGTGGACGGCGACTCGGACGGCGGACGACGGCCCGGAGACGGAGACGGAGACGGAGACCGGGACCGGGACCGGTACGGAACGGAAGCCGGCCGAGCCCGGAGAGGCGGGCGAGGCCTGACACGGGTGGACGAGCCGGACGGCTCGGTGGCGGGTGAAGCACCACTCGCGGTTGTCCGGACTCAGGCACTGCTTGTCGCGGCGAAGTCGCGGATCCAGAACCGGCCGTCCGGCTGCTTGTCCCAGCGGGCCAACGTCAGCATTCGCAGTGACCTGGCTACGTCGCATCCAGGGTCACCGTGAAGGAGAAGCGGTCGCCCCGGTAGTGGATGACGGCCACGTCCAGGACCCGGCCGTTCTCGTCGTACGCGACGCCCGTGTAGTGCAGGATCGGGCTGAGCAGCGGGACCCGGAGCAGCCGGGCCGTCTCCGGGTCCGCGAGGCGGGCCTCGACGGTGTCCGTGATGCGGCTGATGTCGACGCCCACGACGTCCCGCAGCACCTTGGTCATCGGCCAGCGGACCAGATCCCGCCGGTCGATGCGCTCCGCGAGCTCCGGACGGACGTAGTTGCGGGCGTGGTTGGTCGGTTCGCCCGTCTCCTCGTCGCCGCGCAGCCGGTGGTACGTGGCCACCTCCACGAGATCCGGGTAGTACTCCGCGAGTTCGGCGGGCACGGGTGCGCTGCCGTGGTCGAGGAGTTCGGTCGTCATACCGGACTGCTGCGCCACGATCGCGTCGACCGAGCCCAGCAGCCGTACGGGGGTGCCGCGCTGGGCGTCCGGCTCGATGAACGTGCCGCGCCTGCGGTGCCGGCTGATCAGCCCTTCGTCCTCCAGCTCCTTCAGCGCCTGCCGCATGGTCAGCACGCTCACGCCGTAGTGCCCCGCCAACTGTTCCTCGGTGGGCAGCCGCAGCGGGTCCCGTGAGGAGCGGCCCAGGATCGAGGCGCGCAGGGACTGCGAAACCTGGTACCAGAGCGGCAGTTTGCGGTTCAGGACGATCGAGTCCGGCGCGAAGGAGGTCACGGAGGTATCCGTACCGGTCGGGAACGCTCAGTGCAACGGGTGGAAGTGCCGCTGGAGGCCCGACCACACGTCGTCGTAACCGCGTTGCAGATGCTCCGCCCGCGCCGCCTGTGCCGTCAGGGTCACCGGCCAGCGTGTCTCGAACATGAACGCCAGCCCGTCGTCGACCTTCTGCGGCCGCAGCTCGGCGGCGCTCGCCCGGTCGAAGGTCTCCCGGTCGGGTCCGTGCGCCGACATCATGTTGTGCAGCGAGCCGCCTCCCGGTACGAACCCCTCCGCCTTGGCGTCGTACGCGCCCTCGACCAGCCCCATGTACTCGCTCATCACGTTCCGGTGGAAGTACGGCGGCCGGAAGGTGTCCTCGCCCACCAGCCAGCGCGGCGCGAAGACGACGAAGTCCGCGTTCGCGAGCCCGGGTGTGCCGGACGGCGACGTCAGTACCGTGAAGATCGACGGGTCCGGGTGGTCGTACGAGATGGTGCCGAGGACGTTGAAGCGGCGCAGGTCGTAGGCGTACGGAACATGGTTGCCGTGCCAGGCGACGACGTCGAGCGGGGAGTGGTCGTACACGGCCGTCCAGAGGTTGCCGCAGAACTTGTTGACGACCTCGACCGGACCCTCGACGTCCTCGTACGCCGCGACCGGCGCCCGGAAGTCCCGTGCGTTCGCCAGCCCGTTGGCGCCGATCGGGCCGAGGTCGGGGAGCTGGAAGGGCGCGCCGTAGTTCTCGCACACGTAGCCGCGGGCCGAGGCGTCGAGCAGCTCCACCCGGAAGCGCACCCCGCGGGGAACGAGCGCGACATGGCCGGGCTCGATGTGCAGCAGCCCGAACTCGGTGCGCAGCAGCAGCCCGCCGGCCTCCGGAACGAGCAGCAGCTCCCCGTCGGCGTCGCTGAACACCCGCTCCATCGAGGAGTTGGCGTGGTAGAGGTGCACGGCCACGCCACTGCGCTGAACGGCGTCACCGTTGCCGCCGAGGGTCCACAGGCCCGCCAGGAAGTCCGTCCCGGCCGGGGGCTCGGGCAGCGGGTTCCAGCGCAGACGGTTGGGGTCGGGCACGGACTCCGTGAAGGGGGCCGTACGGATCGAGCCGTTTCCGGTGGGTGTGAACGCGGGATGCGCGGCCGAGGGGCGGATGCGGTACAGCCAGGAACGGCGGTTGTGGGCGCGGGGCTCGGTGAACGCCGTACCGCTGAGCTGCTCGGCGTAGAGGCCGAGAGGGGCGCGCTGCGGCGAGTTGCGGCCCTCCGGAAGGGCGCCCGGGACGGCCTCCGAGCTGTGCTCATTGCCGAATCCGGAGAGCCAGGAGAGGCCGTCCAGCCCCTCGGCGATCTTCCGCGCGTCCCCGCTCGCGTCCCCTGCGTCCCCGCTCATGCGTGCTCCCTCGCTCCCTCACCCTCATTCCTATGCTTCACCGTAGGATTGGACGGTCGGGGGCGCAAGAGGGGAATGTGAGGGGCGCGGTTCACCGGACCGCCGTGGAGCGGCATGATGAAGCCCGTGCCCCCAGCGACCTCGCTACGTCGTGCGCCCGTACAGCGGCGCAGTGCCGAACGGCTGACCAGAATCCTCGACGCCTGCGCCGACCTCCTCGACGAGGTCGGCTACGACGCTCTGAGCACCCGGGCGGTGGCCATACGCGCCGGCGTCCCCATAGGTTCCGTCTACCGTTTCTTCGGCAACAAGCGAGCCATGGCGGACGCGCTGGCCCAGCGGAACCTGGAGCGTTACATCACGCGCGTCACCGAGCGCCTGCGGCAGGAGAGCGGGGGCGGCTGGCGCGAGGCCATGGACGCCGTTCTCGACGAGTACCTGGCCATGAAACGGACCGCGCCGGGCTTCTCGCTCGTCGACTTCGGCAACCAGATCCCGGTCGGCAAGCGCGACGCCGAACCCAACCACCGCGTCGCCGACACCCTCACCACCCTCCTCTCCGCCGTCCTCGACCGCGAACCGGACGACGACCTGCGCCGCATGTTCCTGGTCGCCGTGGAAACCGCCGACACCCTGGTCCACCTGGCCTTCCGGGTCACCCCGGAAGGGGACGAGCGGATCATCGGGGAAACGCGCGAGTTGTTGCGGGCGTATCTGTCGCGGGTGCTCGACTGAGGTCGCGGTCGGTTCGGTCCGGCCCAGGCCGGGAACGCGCAACCCCTCCCCTCCATCCGTACCGGTCGGTATGCTCGGCTGCGTCCGCGCGTCACCGATGCCGCCACCCACCCGGGAGGACCCGTGTCCAGCCCCACCGACTCCCGTACCGCCCTGCGCGTCTGTCCCCTGTGCGAGGCCACCTGTGGACTGACGCTCACCATCGAGAGCGGCCGGGTCACCCGCGCCCGTGGGGACCGCGACGACGTGTTCAGTCAGGGGTTCATCTGCCCCAAGGGCGCCTCCTTCGGAGCCCTCGACAGCGACCCCGACCGGCTGCGCACCCCCCTCGTGCGACGGGACGGCGAGCTGCGCGAGGCGAGCTGGGCGGAGGCCTTCGACGCCGTCGCCGCCGGCATCCGGGGCGTGGTCGAGCGGTACGGGGCGAACTCCGTCGGGGCCGTCCTCGGGAACCCGAACGTGCACACCGTGGCCGGGGCCCTCTACCCGCCGGTCCTGCTCGCCGGCCTAGGCACCCGCAGCGTCTTCACCGCCTCCACGGTCGACCAGATGCCCAAGCACGTCTCCAGCGGGCTGCTGTACGGCGACGCCAACGCGATCCCCGTACCCGACCTCGACCGCACCGACCATCTGCTGCTCATCGGCGCCAACCCCCTTGAGTCCAACGGGAGTCTGTGCACCGCACCCGACTTCCCCGGCAAGCTCAAGGCTCTCAGGGCGCGCGGCGGCACGCTCACCGTCATCGACCCGCGCCGCACCCGCACCGCCAAGCTCGCCGACCGGCACATAGCGATCCGCCCCGGCACGGACGCCCTCCTGCTCGCCGCGATGACCCACGTCCTGTTCGACGAACACCTCGTCGACCTGGGCGAGTTGGCGCCGCACGTCCAAGGAGTCGCCGAAGTGGAGGCGTCCGTACGGGACTTCACGCCCGAGGCCGTCGCCGAAGCCTGCGACGTGGACGCGGGCACCATCCGTACCCTCGCCCGTGAACTCGCCGCCGCGCCAACGGCCGCCGTCTACGGCCGCATCGGCAGCTGCACCGTCCCGCACGGCACCCTCGCCAGCTGGCTGGTCGACGTCCTCGACATCCTCACCGGCAACCTCGACCGGCCCGGCGGCGCGCTCTTCCCCCAGGCGGCCACGGACCGGACACCCCGGCCGGCCGGCCCCGGTCACGGGTTCACGCTGGGCCGCTGGCACTCGCGGGTCGGTCAACACCCGGAGGCCAAAGGCGAGTTGCCGCTCTCCGCACTCGCCGAGGAGATCGACACCGCCACCACCGAGGGCGAGCCGATCCGGGCCCTCATCGCCGTCGCCGCCAACCCCGTCCTCTCCGCGCCCGACGGCAACCGGCTCGACACGGCCCTGGCCTCGCTCGACTTCATGGTCAGCGTCGACCCCTACCTGAACGAGACCTCACGCCACGCGCACGTCGTGCTGCCCCCGCCCCCGCCCTCGCAGAGCCCGCACCACGACTTCGCCCTCAACACCCTCGCCGTCCGCAACCAGGTCCGCTACAACCGCCCCGCAGTCCCCCTGGAGCCGGGCAGGATGGCCGAGACCGAGATCTTCGCGCGGCTCGTCCTGGCCGCGACCGGCATGCACGGTGCCGACCCCGCAGCCGTGGACTCCATGGTCATCGGCCAGACTCTCGGAAAGTCCGTCAAGGAACCCCACTCCCCGGTCCACGGCCGCGATCCCCAGCAGCTCGCCAAGGAGCTGGGCGGCGACACCGGCCCCGAGCGCCGCCTCGACCTGATGCTGCGCCTGGGCCCGTACGGCGACGGCTTCGGCGCACGACCGGACGGTCTGACCCTGGCGAAACTGCTCGCCCACCCGCACGGCATCGACCTCGGGCCACTCCGGCCGCGCCTGCCGCAGCCCCTGAAGACGCGCAGCGGCCGGATCGAACTGCTGCCGCAGCCCATCGCCGACGATCTCCCGCGCCTGCGGCAGGCCATGCGCGAGCGCCCCGCCGGGATCGTGCTCATCGGCCGGCGTCATCTGCGGTCGAACAACAGCTGGATGCACAACGTGCCCGCGCTCACCGGCGGCACCAACCGCTGCACCCTGCACATCCACCCCGAGGACGCCGCCCGCCTCGGCGTACAAGACGGCGCCCCCGTGCGGATCAAGGGCGCCGGGGGAGAGGTGGTGGCCCCCGCCGAGATCACCGACGTCGTGCGGCGCGGGGTCGTGAGCCTGCCCCACGGGTGGGGGCACGACCGGCCAGGCACCCGCCTCGCGCACGCCGCCCTCGACCCGGGAGTCAACGTCAACCAGCTCCTCGACGGCAGTCTGCTCGACCCGCTGTCGGGCAACGCCGTACTGAATGGTGTGCCCATCGAACTCGCGCCAGCAGGCACAACGCTGTGACCTGGAGTTTTGCGCTTATTGCTCGCGCGTCAACATCTTGTTAAGACTTGCGGGGGCGACCTAACGTCGACGCACTGCCGACTCCGGTGGGAGTTCAAGGGCGAACGTTAGGTAACCCACTCATGTTGACCATCCTGGGCTTCACGATGATCGCGACCTTCCTGGTCCTGATCATGCTGAAGAAGATGTCGCCGATCGCGGCGCTCGTACTGATCCCGGCACTGTTCTGCGTCTTCGTCGGGAAGGGCGCCAAGCTCGGTGACTACGTCATCGAAGGCGTCACCAGCCTCGCCCCCACCGCGGCGATGCTCATGTTCGCGATCGTCTACTTCGGTGTGATGATCGACGTAGGCCTCTTCGACCCGATCGTCCGGGGCATCCTGAAGTTCGCCAAGGCCGACCCGCTGCGCATAGTCGTCGGCACCGCATTCCTCGCGGCGATCGTGTCCCTCGACGGCGACGGCTCGACCACCTTTATGATCACGGTCTCGGCGATGTACCCCCTGTACAAGCGCCTGAAGATGAGCCTGGTCGTGATGACCGGCGTCGCCGCGATGGCCAACGGCGTGATGAACACCCTGCCCTGGGGCGGCCCGACGGCCCGCGCCGCGACCGCCCTGAAGCTGGACGCGAGCGACATCTTCGTCCCGATGATCCCGGCGCTCCTCGTCGGCCTGGCCTTCGTCATCGCCCTCTCCTACGTCCTCGGCCGCCGCGAGCGCAAGCGGCTCGGCGTGCTCACCCTGGACGCGGTCCTGGTGGAGGAGCCGGAGACGGAGACGGAGACCGTGCTCGTCGGCGCCGGCTCGGCCACGGGCGCGGCCACGGGTACGGGTACGGGTACGGGCAAGTCGGCCGCGCCCACCGGCGGTTCGGGCGCCGAAGGAAACCCGGGCCAGGCCACGGACGGCGACACGGACGGCGAATCGGACGATGACGACGACCGGATGCTGAAGGTCCTCGACCCGGCCCGCGCCACCCTGCGCCCCAAGCTCTACTGGTTCAACGCGCTGCTCACGGTCACGCTCCTCACCGCCATGATCATGGAGTTGCTGCCGATCCCGGTGCTGTTCCTGCTCGGCGCCGCGCTCGCGCTGACGGTCAACTTCCCGCACATGCCCGACCAGAAGGCCCGCCTCGGCGCCCATGCCGAGAACGTCCTCAACGTCTCCGGCATGGTCTTCGCCGCCGCGGTCTTCACCGGCGTCCTGACCGGCACCGGCATGGTCGACCACATGGCCCGCTGGCTCGTCGACAACATTCCCGACGGCATGGGCCCGCACATGGCCTTCGTCACCGGCCTGCTGAGCATCCCGCTCACCTACTTCATGTCGAACGACGGCTTCTACTTCGGCGTCCTGCCGGTGCTCGCCGAAGCCGGCGCGGCCCACGGTGTCTCGCCCCTGGAGATCGCCCGCGCCTCCCTCATCGGCCAGCCCCTGCACATGTCCAGCCCGCTCGTCCCGGCCGTGTACGTCCTCGTCGGCATGGCGAAGGTCGAGTTCGGCGACCACACGAAGTTCGTGGTCAAGTGGGCCGCGCTGACATCCCTGATCATCCTCGGGGCGGGAATCCTGTTCGGCATCATCTGACCGCCCGGTCGGCCTGCACGACCGACCAGCGAATCCTGTCCGACCGCTCGATGGAGGACACGCCCATGAGGCCCGGTGGGAACCGCGGCTGGCTGCTCCGCCTCGTCATCGCCTTCAGCTTCACGCAGGGGGCGGTGTCGATGGCCCGGCCCGCCGTCTCCTACCGGGCCCTCGCGCTGGGCGCGGACGAGCGGGCGATCGGCGTCATCGCCGCCGCGTACGCCCTGCTCCCGCTCTTCGCCGCCGTACCGCTGGGCCGCCGCACCGACCAGGGCCGCTGCGCGCCCCTGCTGACCGTCGGCGCGGTGCTCATCTCCGGCGGCTGCGCGCTGGGCGCCACCGCCAACTCCCTTGCCGCGATGGCCGCGTGGAGTGGAGTGACGGGCCTCGGCCACCTCTGCTTCGTCATCGGCGGCCAGTCACTCGTCGCCCGCCGCTCCGCCCCGCACGAACAGGACCGCAACTTCGGCCACTTCACCATCGGCGTCTCGCTCGGCCAGTTCATCGGCCCGATGGCGGCGGGCGCGCTGATCGGCGGCCACGACATGGCGGCGACCAGTGCGCGCGCGCTGCTGGTCGCGGGCGCGGTCGCCGCGCTGTCGTTCACGTCGTTGTGGCGCGTCGAGGACCGTACGGCCGTCAAGTCCCGTACGGAGCAGGGTGATCGCGTCCCCGTGCGCCGCATCCTGCGCACCCGGGGCGTCCCGGCGGGCATCTTCGTCAGCCTCGCCGTGCTGTCCGCGACCGACATCCTCACCGCCTACCTTCCGGTGGTCGGCGAGGACCGGGGCATCGCGCCGGCCGTGATCGGCGTACTCCTCGGCCTGCGTGCGGCGGCCACGATCGCGTGCCGTCTGGTGCTGACACCCCTGCTGCGGCTGCTCGGCCGGCGTCTGCTGCTCACCGTGACCTGTCTGCTGGGGGCGCTGCTGTGCGCGGGGATCGCGCTGCCGGTGCCGGTGTGGGGGCTGGCCCTGATCCTCGCGGCGCTGGGCTTCTGCCTGGGCGTCGGGCAGCCCCTGTCGATGACGACGGTCGTGCAGGCCGCCCCGGCCGGCGCCCGCTCCACAGCCCTCGCGCTGCGCCTGACCGGCAACCGCCTCGGCCAGGTCGCCGCGCCCGCCACGGCCGGCCTGGTCGCCGGAGTCACGGGCGTGGCGGCACCGTTCGTGATGCTCGGCGCGCTGCTGTTGCTGTCGTCGGGGATCGCGGTGCGGTCGGCCGCGCAGGCGCCGGTGGAGAAGCCGGAGCCGTCCGCCACGGAGCGCCGCAGACCCGGGTCACCGCTGGGCCGGAATGGGCCGGAAGGGTGATATCCGACGGGGCGTAGGGCGGTGCTTGCGCCTTCGTGGAGGCTTATGTGAAAGAGAGTCAGAAGAAGCAGGACTTGTATGAAAATCTTCTGACTCGGAGGAACCGCACATGACCACATCGTTCCGTCCACGCCGGGCCGGCGCCCGCACCGCCGCCCTCGCGGCTCTCACCATCGCGGGCACCACTCTCATCGGGGCCCCCGCCGTCGCCGCCCCGGGTGACAACGGAGACGTCAAGATCCACAACGTGGGTACGCCCGTCGACGACCAGAGGAACGAGCCGCAGGTCTGCGAGTTCTATCTCGCCGCGTTCAACTTCGACGCGAACCAGGACATCGAGTGGTCCATCGAGACCCAGCCCCCGGTGACGAACGGCGCCACCCTCGCCGACACCATCGAACTGGAGCCGGATGGCACTGGTCACACCATCGATCTCTCACTGCCGGACGGGCAGTACAAGCTGACGTGGAACATCGTCGACGGCCAGGGTGCGGCCAAGCACAAGGTGTTCCGGGTCGACTGCCCGTCCGCGACGCCGACCCCGCCCGGTGGTCCGGGTGGCCCCGGTGGTGGTCCGGGCGGTCCCGGTGGGTACCACGGCGGCCCGCACGGCGGGGTTCCCGCGGGCAGCGGCGGTGTCGCCCGCGCGGAGGCATTCACGCCGGTCGCCGGCGCGGCTGCCGTAGGCCTGATCGTGGTCGGGGGAGTGGTCTACCTCCGGACGCGCCGACGTGCCGATGGCGACGCCTGACCGCGCCCGCCGGCCCCGGCCCTGGCGCCGGACGCGCGCCTACCGCCTGACCCGCACGGTCGTCCTGACCGTCACCCTGGCGGTGGGCGGCGTCTGGTGGGTCCGGGCCGACGAACCCGCCCCCGCCCCGGTCACCGCCGCCGACGGTGCACCGGCCACACCGTCCACCGGGGGAGGCGAGGGCGCCGGCGCCAGGGGCACGGCGCGGGAACGAAGCGCGGCACCGGCCACCGGACGGCCCGCGCCGTCTGAGCCGACCCGGACGCCCGAGCCGACCCGGACGCCCGAGCCGGTGGAGGGACAGCCGGGGCCGGTGAAGGGACAGCCGGGGCCGGTGGAGGGGCACCCGGGGTCGGTGAAAAGACGGCCCGGGCCGGTGAAGGGACGCCCGGGGCCCGCCGGGCCGACGCCTCCGCCCACCCGCCCGAACGTGTCGGCCATGCCGCGGGCCCCCGCCCCCCTCCCACGCTCCCGCCCCACCACGCTCACCCTGCCGTACCTCGATGTCGAGGCGCCGGTCATGGATCTGCGCCTCGACCGCCACGGGCAGCTCACCGTGCCCCCGGACGACGATCCCAACCTCGTCGGCTGGTACGCGGACGGACCGTCCCCCGGGGAGAACGGAACGACGATCGTCGTCGGGCATCGCGACACCGGTTCCGGGCCCGCCGTGTTCGTCGGCCTCGACGAGGTCACCCGTGGACGGCTGGTCGAACTACGGCGCGCGGACGGGCGTACGGCCGTCTACACCGTCGACGCCGTGAAGACGTACGACAAGGCGCACTTCCCCAGCCGGGAGGTGTACGGCGCCCGTGGCCGCCCCGAACTGCGGCTCATCACCTGCGGCGGCGACTACGACCGACGCACCGGCTACACCGGCAACATCGTGGTGTACGCCCACCTCACGGCGACGAAGCCGGCGACTCTTCAGCATCGGTCCCGGTGAACCGAGCGTGTTCAGCGCGAACGGGGGCTGGGGGCAGCGCCCCCAGCCCCCGTTCGCATCCGCGCGGCACCCCACCCCAGCCGATGGTGCTCGGCTCTCGGTGATCGCCCCCGTCTCCATCAAGATCCTTGCGGACAGGGCGCGTTCACGCTGATCAACCTGCCTTCTCGTGCCGTGGCCGCGGTTGCGCAGCCTCCTCCGCAGCCGCAGCCGCAGCCGCAGCCGCAGCCCCCGCAACCCGCCGCCGAGGCCGGGAACGGGACACGGCCACCCCGGCGAGACACAGCCCGCCACCCGCCAGCGTGAGCAGCCCGGGTACCTCGCCCAGCGTCAGCCAGGACATCAGCACGACGAGGGCGGGGACCGCGTACGTGGTCGCACCCATGCGGCTGGCCGTCGTACGGGCCAGGGCGTAGGCCCAGGTCGTGAAGGCCAGCGCCGTCGGGAAGACGCCCAGGTAGACCATGTTGAGGGTGGCGGAGAGCGGCGCCTCGGCCAACTCACCGACCAGTTGCCCGGCGAACGGCAGACAGGTCACGGCCCCGATCAGGCAGCCGAACGTCGTGGCCTGGAGGGCGCTCGCCCGGCCGAGGGCCGGCTTCTGCGCGACGACACCCGCGGCCCACGAGGCCGCCGCGAGCAGACACAGCGCCACCCCGAGCACCGATGTGCCGCTCCCGCCCGACATCGACAGCCCGACGGCCACCGCGCCCGCGAACGACACCGCCATGCCCGCGAGCAGCCGGGGCGGCATCGGGTCGCCGAGCAGCCGGGTGCCGAGCAGGGCTATGAGGATCGGGCCGACGTTCACGAGCAGGGCGGCGGTCCCCGCGTCCACCTGCTGCTCGCCCCAGTTCAGGACGATCATGTACACCCCGAACCACAGCACTCCCGAGATCGCGATCCCCCGCCAGGCCGACCGGGGCGGCCGGCCCTCCCGTCGTACGAGACAGATCGCCCCCAGGGTCACGAACCCGGCGAGCATCCGCCCGAGCGCCAGCGCCCCCGGCGAGTAGGCGGCGCCCGCGCTGCGGATCGAGACGAACGCGGAGGCCCACAGCACCACGGTCACACAGGCCGCGACGGCGGCGAGCACCTCCGTGCGAGGGGCCGGGCGGGAGGGCGGGGAGGAGGTCATCATGCTCCAGAGGCTAGGCAGGACGGGCGGCGGGGGCTCGCGATTTTCGGACGTGAGGCCGTACGGCGGCCCAGCGCGGCTCAGCGCAGGGCCGTCGCCTCGATTCCGAGGAGCTGGGCGAACCGGCGTTCCCCTTCGGAGGTCACCCTGACCGCCCGTTCCGAGCCGATGCGTACGCACCAGCGCGCGTCCAGGGCGTGCCGGCACAGGGCAGCGCCCGCGGTGCCCGCGAGGTGGGCGCGGCGTTCGGTCCAGTCGAGGCAGGCGCGGGTGAGGGGGCGGCGGCCGGTGCGATCGAGGTCGATGCCCGCTTCGGCGAACCAGCCCAGCCCGGCGTCCGTGAGGGCGAAACCGGTGTCCTGGCGCAGCAGCCCCCGCTCGGTGAGGGCATCGGTGAGGGTGATGCCGAGCCGCCCGGCGAGGTGGTCGTAGCAGGTACGGCCACGTGCCATCGCGGACCCGGCGCCGGACTCCCGCAGTGTGCGCGGGCGTTCGGTCACGGAGGGGCCTGCCTGCGCGGCCAGTTCCTCGACGAGCTGGGCCACGCGGGCGTCGGCCAGCCGCACGTAGCGGTGTCGTCCCTGGCGCTCCTCGGCGAGCAGCCCACCGGCCACGAGCCTGCCCAGGTGCTCACTGGCGGTCGACGGGGCGACCCCGGCGTACCGCGCCAGCTCTCCGGCGGTCCACGCCCGCCCGTCCAGCAGCGCCAGCAGGAAACCGGCCCGTGTCTCGTCCGCCAGCAGTCCGGCCAGGGCCGCGAGACCGGACGCCCGGCTGGGCTTCCGCGTGCTCCTGGCGCTCCTCCTGGTCATGTGTCCAGCATGGGGTACGCACAGTTCGGCGCCCGCCGAAGAGTGCCCGGCGAGGTGTTCTAGGCGGTCCGCTTGAGCTGCTCGTACTGCTGTGCCAGCCCGTCCAGCAGGGCTGTGAGGCCGGTCTCGAAGGCCCGTTCGTCGATCTTCTCCTGCTGCTCGGCAAGGAGATGGGCCTGCCCGAGGCGGGGATAGTCGGCCGGGTCGTACGCGCTCTCGTCGTCCACGAAGCCCCCGGCGAAGGAGCCCAGTGCGGAGCCCATGACGAAGTACCGCATCAGCGCGCCGATCGACGTGGCCTGGGCGGGCGGCCAGCCCGCGTCGACCATCCCGCCGTAGACGGCGTCGGCCAGGCGCAGGCTCGCCGGGCGCCGGCCGGGGCCGCGGGCGAGAACCGGGACGATGTTCGGATGGTCGCGCAGGGCGGCCCGGTAGGAGACGGCCCAGTCGTGCAGCGCCGTACGCCAGTCGCGGCCGTCCTCGAACATCGACAGGTCGACCAGCACGCTCACCGAGTCCGCGACCGCTTCCAGGATCTGGTCCTTGGTCCGGAAGTGGTTGTAGAGGGACGGCCCGCTGACGCCCAGTTCGGCGGCGAGCCGGCGTGTCGACAGGGCGGTCAGCCCCTCCGAGTCCACCAGCGCCCGTGCCGTCCCGACGATCAGGTCGGTGCTGAGGAGGGGCTTGCGCGGTCGGGCCATGGCGCACATGGTAGGGCTGCACCCGTAAACTAGCAGCGCTAGTTTACGGGTGCACGGGACCGGCGGGCTCCTGCGGGACGCCCGCGTGATGACCCGCTGCGAGGGCACGAGCCAGATCCGGAAACTGCTGATCGGCCGCGCGCTGACAGGCGTATCGGCATTCTGAGTATGTTCTGAGTACTTCGGCGGATGTGGCGCGGGCCGCGTCCGCCGATGCTTGTCCCATGAACGAGACACCGGTCAAGCAGCAGAACACGGGGGCCTTCTACGGCCAGGCCGTCGCGTCCTTCGCCATCGCCATGGGAGCGACGGCCGTCGGCATCTTCCGGCTGAACGCCGACGCCTGGGTGCGCGGCTTCCTCGGTATCGCCGTCCTGTATCTGGTGACCTCCGCCTTCACCCTGGCCAAGGTCATCCGCGACCGCCAGGAGGCCGGGCAGATCGTCAGCCGGGTCGACCAGGCCAGGCTGGAGAAGCTGCTCGCCGAGTACGACCCCTTCGAGAAGCACTGAGCGCGTTTCCCGCTGCTCCGAGCGGGCGCTCTAAGCGCCCGCTCACCCACGGCGGTACAGTGGGAGGTCACTGTCGGTGAAAGGGGCGAACGGGCGATGAGTGCGGCGGAGGAGACGGCCGGCGGCGAGGCGGCGCCGTGGGGTGAGGTGACCCCCGACGCGGCCCGGCGGCTGCTCGTCGCCGCGGTGGAGGCCTTCGCCGAGCGCGGCTATCACGCGACGACGACCCGCGACATCGCGGGCCGCGCGGGCATGAGCCCGGCCGCGCTCTACATCCACTACAAGACCAAGGAAGAGCTGCTCCACCGGATCAGCAGGATCGGCCACGAGAAGGCCGTCGACATCCTGCGCACGGCGGCACAGGCCGAGGGCACCGCGACCGAACGCCTGGCCGAGGCCGTCAGCTCCTTCGTCCGCTGGCACGCCGGGGGGCGCACCACCGCGCGGGTCGTGCAGTACGAACTCGACTCCCTCGGCCCCGACGCCCGTGCCGAGATCCTCGCGCTGCGCCGCCAGGTCGACGCCGAGGTGCGCGGGATCATCGAGGACGGGGTGGAGTCGGGCGAGTTCGACGTGCCCGACGTGCCGGGCACGACGCTCGCCGTGCTGTCGCTGTGCATCGACGTGGCCCGCTGGTTCAACGTCAAAGGTGCGCGTACGCCGGACGAGGTCGGCGCGCTCTACGCCGACCTCGTGCTGCGGATGGTGGGGGCCGGGTAGCCCGCCCGCGCTCACCGGCTCACAGGTAGTACCGCGACACCGACTCCGCGACACACACCGGCTTGTCGCCGCCCTCGCGCTCCACGCTGAAGGCGACGGTCACCTGGATCCCTCCTGTCACGTCCTCGACCCCCGAGATCCGCGCGGTGGCGCGAAGGCGCGAGCCGACCGGGACGGGGGAGGGGAAACGGACCTTGTTGGTCCCGTAGTTGACGCCCATCTTCACGCCCTCGACCTTGATCAGCTGAGGCCCGAAGAGCGGCAGCAGCGAGAGGGTCAGATAGCCGTGTGCGATGGTCGTCCCGAAGGGGCCGACGGCGGCCTTCTCCGGATCCACGTGGATCCACTGGTGGTCGCCGGTCGCGTCGGCGAACAGGTCGATCCGCTTCTGGTCGACCTCCAGCCAGTCGGTGTACCCCAACTGCTCACCGACCGCCGCCTTCAGGTCGTCCGCGCCCGTGAAGATCCTCGGCTCTGCCATGTCCCGGCCTCCTCGCCATGTAGTCTAAGCAACTGCTTAGCATGGTCGGTGGCGGATTCCCTGTCAACGGACCGCCGTCCGCCGCTGTGGGTAGGGTTCGAGGGGTGCCCCAGATTCCCGAGAAGATCCACGAACTCACGGTCGGCCAGCTCGCCGCCCGAAGCGGCGCCGCCGTCTCCGCCCTGCACTTCTACGAGTCCAAGGGCCTCATCAGCAGCCGCCGCACCTCGGGCAACCAACGCCGCTACAGCCGTGACGCGCTGCGCCGGGTCGCCTTCGTCCGGGCCGCGCAGCGCGTCGGCATCCCGCTCGCCACGATCCGTGAGGCGCTCGCCGAACTCCCCGAGGAACGCACCCCCACCCGGGAGGACTGGACCCGCCTCTCCGAGAACTGGCGCTCCGAACTGGACGAGCGCATCAAACAGTTGAACCGTCTGCGCGACCATCTCACCGACTGCATCGGCTGCGGCTGCCTGTCCCTGCAGAGCTGCGTCCTGTCCAACCCGGACGACGTCTTCGGCGAAAGCCGGGCAGGATCCCGCCTGTTGGTGGAGAAGAGCGGCGGCACCGGTCGGGCTGCTCGTACTCCGTCCCGCCCCTGCGCGTCAGGTACGCCGGACTGACCGCCCTGGCGATCGCCCGCCCGCCGGTCACCGTGCTGTACCGCTCGACGACCGGCCGGATCACCACGCCCTCCCGCAGACGCGGCCCCCGCCCGGAAACCGTCTCGCGCCCGCTCGCGATCTCCAGGACCCGGTCGCTGTCGTACGGACCCTCGTACAGCCTTGGTACGAGCGGCAGTCGGCCATCCAGCAGCTCTGCCGCGTCGAGCCGGCGCAGCCCCCCGGCGACCTCCACCGACACGTCGAACACGGCGTACCCGAGCGTCTCGCGCCGCCCGTCCGCGCCGTACGTCAGGTCCTGCACGCCCACCCCGTACACCTCGCCGAAGACGCCGACCCGGCGCGCCCCGAGCCGCTCGGCGAGGCGGTCCGCGGTCTCCGCGACGCCGTGGGAGGTCACCGCGCGGTCGTGTCCCGCGTCAGTGGTGCAGGAGATCAAGCGCTACGCGTTCCGGTACGAGGCCCTGACGAATCCGGACGGGCCGACGGTCCGCGAGGCGCCCTGCTGAGGCGAGTCGAACGCCCAGTCCGGCCGAGCCGCCGCCCCCGACCTGCGGATTCCGACGCCTTGATCGGCTACACCGTCCGGCGGGACGCCATCCACCGCACGCCAGTACAGCTTGCGCGGGTCCTCCTTCAGGGCGGGGGACTTGGCGCCGAACTCCTTCGAGGAGACCTGGACGCGCCCGCCGTCGGCGTGACAGGTCAGCAGGCAGGCCGAGCAGTGCAGCTTCTCGGTGAGCGCGACGGGCTCGCCCGGTGTGAAGATGCCGGGACAGCGCGGGATGTTCTGGCCACGCCCGCCTTCACCAACTCGGCGTTGGACACCGCCCGTTCGCCGTTCGGCAGGAGCAGGGTGTCCTCCGCGCCGATCCGGGTCGCCAGTCCGAGTCGGCCCGCGAGGCGCAGTACCGGCCAGGCGCCGCCGTCCTCTCCGTGCAGCAGGACCGGGCGGCCGTGGGGCGACCTGCCGAGGTCGGAGAGGAGGGCGTGGGCGGTGGCTTCGGCCGTGTCGGGGCCGGTGTCCGTGACCTCCGCGAGGACGCGCAGCACCTTGGGGGCGAGGGGTGAGGCAGCGAACCGTGCCGCGCCGTCCGTCCCGGACCAGATGCCTGCCTCGACGCCCACCCCGAGGTCGATGAGGAGGGCCGCCAGTTCCTCCGCGCCCGGCTCGTGCCAGTTGACGGAGGCGTGGTCGGGCAGCACCGTCCAGCCCCGGACGCGCTCAAGCCGTACCGCCGGATCCCGCTCGGCCCAGGCGCCCGTGGTCACGCCGACCGGCACGGTGACCCGTGACCGGATCTCCGTCAGCGTCGCCGTGACGGCACGCGGCGACAGGGTGTCCTGTCCGCAGGGGGACTTGGGATGGACGTGGACGTCCGTGGCCCCGGCCAGGACGGCATCGGCCGCGGAGTCGGCCATCGCTCCCGGCGACATCGGCACCAGCGCACCGTGAGCGGCGTCCCGGGAGCCGTTGAGACACACCTGCGTCATGCCCCGATGGTGCCACCCGTCACCGACAACGGGCGCGGGCATCCGGTTCGGCGGTAATCCGGTTCTGTTGGGGGGTGCGGCATCCCCGGCGCACCCCCGTCGTGCTCAGGCCGACGCGAGCAGCAGTCGTCCGCGCCTGGACTCCGCCAGGGCCTCGGGGGTCAGCACAGGCCGTGGCACCACGATGCCGCACTCCGTGCAGACGGGACCCGACGACGGCTCATGGGCCAGGTCGTACTTCCAGGTGAGGCGCTCCCCGTCGCACACCGGGCATACCGAGCCCGGTCCGCGCTCCAGGGCGGCGATCAGCCGTCGCAGCACCTCGGCCAGCGGTTCATGGGGGTGCACCCCCGGATCGTCGCACCAGGCCACCCCGAACCCACCCCAGGTCAGCCGATGCCAGTCGTCCACGCTTCCGGGCCGGCGCAGCCCGTCGAACTTCTCCTTCTTGCGGCGCTTCGCGAACTCCACCTCGTAGGCCAGCCAGACCGAGCGCGCTTCTTCCAGCTCGTCCAGTGCGGCCACGAGCCGCGCTGGATCCGGGGACCGGTCCTCCGGTCCGAACCCGGCCCGGGAACACAGATGGTCCCAGGTCGCCCTGTGCCCGTAAGGGGCGAACCTCTCAAGGCACTTGCGGAGCGAGTACCGCCGCAGTGCCAGATCGCTCCGCGGATCCCGCACCTGTCTCGCCAGACTCCGGAAACCGGCCATCGCCTTGCACCTCCGTCACACCTGCACCTGTACTTCGGTCACTTCGGCGTCGTCGAACGGACGTCGCCGAATAGACGTATCGACAAGCGATTCGGCTCCATCCGTTTTCCGTTGACGGCCACAAGCCGTTCGCCGGCCCCCATGGGGGCCGGTGCCAACGGCCCTGAGCCGTCCGCCGGACCACCCTTCACGGCCACCTCCCGAAGCTGTTCGCCGTCGGTGGAGCACCCTTTGGAGTGCCCCTCCACTTCCCCCAACGCATTTGCTGTACCACGTTGTTCAAAAGTGACGCATGTTCATCTTCAATCCCGGGGATACCGGCGGTAACGTCTGGCCCACCCCGTTCGGAGTGGTCCACCCCCCGTCCGGAGGAGCCGCCATGTCACGGCGCACCCCAGGCATCACCGTCGACAAGACCTTCGACAGACTGAGAACTCCCCGCGGACTCTTCGGGTTCCTGAAGACCGCGGCTGTATGCACGCTCATCGCCGGTCTTTTGTCGCCGCTTTCCCCGATCTCCCCGGCGACCGAGGCCCACGCCGCGGCGGCCGACGACTACTGCGGAGCCCAGTGCTCCGACATCCTGCCGCCCGGCCAGAACGGCAACGCGACCCTCGCCCAGATCCTGCTCAACCAGGCCTTCGGCTCCCAGCCCGAACACGCGGAAGACCAGCTCGGGCCCTATGCCAACCTGGCCACGGGCTACTCCGGCCTCACCAACGCCACCATCAACAACTTCTTCAACGACGCCTCGTTCGGGGTCGCCGCCGACCAGGTCGCCTCCACCCTCAGGCCGGCCGGCCGCACGGACGTGACGATCGTCCGCGACAAGAAGACGGGTGTGCCGCACATCACAGGCACCACCCGGTACGGCACCGAGTTCGGCGCCGGGTACGCCGCCGCCCAGGACCGCCTCTGGCTGATGGACGTCTTCCGGCACGTCGGACGCGGCCGGCTCACACCGTTCGCGGGCGGAGACCCCTCCAACCAGGGCCTTGAACAGGAGTTCTGGCGCCACGCCCCGTACACCGAGGCCGACCTCCAGGCCCAGATAGACAACGCGGTCGCCACCAACGGCGCCCGCGGCCAGCAGGCTCTCGCCGACGTCAACGCCTATGTCGCGGGCATCAACGCGTACATCGACGCCGCCGACAGCGGCCGTTACTTCCCCGGCGAGTACGTTCTGACCGGCTGGAAGGACTCCGTCACCAACGCGGGCACCATCCAGCACTTCAAGCCCACCGACCTGGTCGCGCTGGCCTCGGTGATCGGCGCGCTCTTCGGCTCCGGAGGCGGCGGCGAGGTCAACAACGCGATCTCGCTGATGGCCGCCCAGGCCCAGTACGGCGTCGTCGAGGGCACCAAGGTCTGGGAGTCCTTCCGCGAGCGCAACGACCCCGAGGCCGTCCTCACCCTCCACAACGGCGAGAGTTTCCCCTACGCGACCGCGCCCGCAGACCCCCAGGGAGAGGCCCTGCCCGACGCCGGCACGGTCTCCGCGGAACCGCTGGTGTACGACCGTACGGGCAGCGCCGCGACCGCGACCGCGACCAGTACTTCCAGCACGGCGACGGCCACCGCCCTCACCTCCGCGAAGCGCGGTATGTCCAACGCCCTGGTGGTGAGCGGCGCCAAGACCGCCAGCGGCCACCCGGTCGCCGTCTTCGGCCCGCAGACCGGCTACTTCGCCCCTCAGCTGCTCATGCTCCAGGAGATCCAGGGCCCGGGCATCAGCGCGCGCGGCGCCTCCTTCGCTGGGCTGAGCATGTACGTCGAACTCGGCCGCGGCCAGGACTACGCGTGGAGCGCGACGACCTCCGGGCAGGACATCATCGACTCGTACGCGGTCGAGTTGTGCCAGGACGACGTCCACTACCTCTACCACGGCACCTGCACCGCGATGGAGAAGATCGAGCAGACCAACGCCTGGAAGCCGACCACGGCCGACGGTACGGCCGCCGGCTCCTACCGGATGCAGGTCTACCGCACCAAGTACGGCCCGGTGAGCCATCGCGCGACGGTCGGCGGAAAGAAGGTCGCCTACACCACCCTGCGCTCCTCCTACATGCACGAGGCCGACTCGATCATCGGCTTCCAGATGCTCAACGACCCGGACTACGTGAAGAGTCCGGAGACCTTCCAGTCCGCAGTGCAGCACATCAACTACACCTTCAACTGGTTCTACGCCGACTCCACGCACACCGCGTACTACAACAGCGGTGACAACCCGGTGCGCGCGAACGGCGTCGACGCCGAGTTCCCGGTCTGGGCGCAGTCGGCGTACGAGTGGCGGAACTGGAACCCGACGACGAACACCGCCGACTACACGCCGGCCTCCGCCCACCCCAACTCGATCGACCAGGACTACTACATCTCCTGGAACAACAAACAGGCCAAGGACTACACTGCCGCATCCTGGGGCAACGGCTCCGTCCACCGCGGCAACCTCCTGGAGGACCGCGTCAAGGAACTCGTCACGGCCGGCGGAGTGACCCGGGCGCAGCTGGTGAAGGCGATGGCCGACGCCGCGCTCGCCGATCTACGGGCCGAGGACGTCCTGCCGAAGCTGCTGCGGGTCGTCAACAGCTCGACGGTCACCGACTCCGCCGCGGCGGCGGCCGTCAGCAAGCTGTCCGCGTGGGTGACGGCGGGCGCCAGACGCACCGAGACCTCGGCGGGCTCGAAGACGTATGCCAACGCCGACGCGATCCGCATCCTGGACGCCTGGTGGCCACTGCTGGTGCAGGCCGAGTTCGAACCGGGCCTCGGCACCGACCTCTACACCGCGATCACCACCAACCTCCCCGTCGACCAGGCCCCCTCGGCCGCGCACGGCCCGACCGGGGCGCACGCCGGAAGCTCCTTCCAGTACGGCTGGTGGAGCTATGTCGACAAGGACATCCGGGCGGTCCTCGGTGACCCGGTGCAGGGCGGACTGGCGCAGAAGTACTGCGGCGGCGGCACGCTCAGCGGCTGCCGGGACATCCTGATCAGCACCCTGAAGACCGCGGCGGGCAGGACGGCCGCCCAGGTCTACCCCGGCGACGACCTCTGCGCGGCGGGCAACCAGTGGTGCGCCGACTCGATCGTCCAGCGCACCCTGGGAGGCATCAAGCACTACAACATCAGCTGGCAGAACCGGCCGACCTACCAGCAGGTCGTCGAGTTCACCTCACACCGCTAGCAACCGCCCTGCTGCCGGCGGCGGGTCAGTGGACACGGCCCGCCGTCGGCACCACCCGCGCCGGCTCCCGGTGGCAGATGTCGCTGTGTGCTCCCGACCAAGGCCCACCGTCCTGACCACCGCCGCCGTGTCGATGTTGACGCACCCGCTCACCGGCAGCATCGCGGGCCCGAGCGCTTCCGCGATCGTCAACCTGACTGTCCCCGGTACCGCCTGGACACCGCCGTGGCCCAGCGCGCCCCACTTCCGCGAGCAGCCGGTCACGCCCGCGCCCCTCGGTGTCGCCGTCCGCGTCGAACGTCAGCTCCAGCAGGGAGAAACGCTCATTTCCCGATCCGCCATGACGGTCCCCGTCCCTGTCCCCGTGATGTCGCGCGGTGGGGCGTATCGTCCCGCCGGCAGGGGAAGTCGGCCATCCGTCACGGCTCACTTGTAGATGAGGTACTTCCTGCGCATGCGTTGGAACGCCGCCAACTCCTCCTGCCAGCCCGCCACGACCTCGTCGACGCCGGCTCCCGCGTCGATCATCGTGCGCACCAGAGTGGAGCCCGTCAGCCTGTCGATCCAGTTGTCGGAGCGCCAACCGAAGCCGCTCCACACCTTCTTGGCGGTCACCAGCAGCGCGACCCCGGTGCGCACTGGGTCGAAGGCCGCCCGGTCGTGCACATGGATCTGCACGCCCCCGATGGTCTTCCCCTGGAACTTGGAGAAGGTCGGCGCGAAGTACGCCTCCCTGAAGTGCACACCTGGCAGCCCGAGTTGCTCCGCCGCGACGGCCCACCGCCGGTCGATCCCCTCGGCGCCGAGCAGTTCGAACGGCCGCGTCGTACCGCGCCCCTCCGACAGGTTCGTGCCCTCGAAGAGACACGTCCCCGAGTACACCAGCGCGGTGTCGGGGGTCGGCATGTTAGGGCTCGGCGGCACCCAGGGCAGCCCGGAGGCGTCGTAGAAGTCCGACCGCTTCCACCCCGACATCAGTACGGCGTCCAGCTCCACCGGCGTGGCCAGGAACTCCTTGTTGAACAGCCGCGCCAGTTCCGCCACCGTCATCCCGTGTGACTGCGCGATCGGCTGCCGTCCGACGAATGTCGCGAACTCCTTGTGCAGCACGGGCCCTTGGGCGGCCCGCCCGGTCACCGGGTTCGGCCGGTCCAGCACGAGGAACGGTTTGCCCGCCGACTGGGCCGCCTCCATGCAGTCGTACAGCGTCCAGATGTACGTGTAGAAACGGGCGCCCACGTCCTGGATGTCGAAGACGACGGTGTCGACGCCGGAGGCGGTGAAGATGTCGGCGAGCGGCCGGCCGCTCTTGAGATACGTGTCGTAGACGGGGAGCCCGGTCGCCGGGTCGTCGTGGCGACCCTCGGAACCGCCGGCCTGCGCGGTACCCCGGAACCCGTGCTCGGGGCCGAAGACGGCGGTCAGATTCACCCGGTCGTCCGCGTGCATGACGTCGACGATGTGGCGTACGTCCCTGGTGACACCGGTGGGATTGGTGACGAGGCCGACCTTTTGGCCGGCGAGGGGGGCGTAGTCGCTCGCGGTGAGGTTCTCGAAGCCGGTGCGCAGCTGTTTCGGGCGGTGTTGGGTCGGGGTGGCTGCGCCTGTGCATGCGGGCAGGGACGCTGCTGTGGCTGTTGTCAGGAGGCCGCGTCTTGACAGGGGCATGGGGGTTCCCTTCGTGAGGCGGTACGGGTGGTAGTGGCACCGTAGGTGCTTCCGCCCGCAGTTCGCAGGGTGCGGGTCCGACGTGGCCTGTCGCGCCGCGCGGCGGAGCCGCAGACCGATACGGGCCCGCGCCCCTGGGTATCTCCGGTCGCCCTTCCCTGCAACATACCGACTGGTTAGTCTGGTCGGGAGCTGGAGCCGTTTCGTGTCAAAGGAGACCGATCGTGGGTGTCGTGCAGGGTGCCGGAGTGGTCGTCACCGGAGCGGGGGGCGGGATCGGGGCCGCCCTGGCCCGGCGGTTCGCCGCCGAGGGGGCCCGGGTCGTTGTCAATGACCTCGACGCCGACAGGGCGGGAACCGTCGCCGACGAGATAGGCGGAATCGCGGTGCCGGGTGACGCCTCCGCGATCGTCGCCGAGGCTCGTGCGGCTCTCGGGGGGACCGTCGATGTCTACTGTGCCAACGCCGGGCTCGCCTCGGGTGGCTCCGAGGCGGCCGACGACAAGGTCTGGGCGCTTGCCTGGGACGTGAACGTGATGGCACATGTGCGGGCGGCCCACGAACTGCTTCCGGAGTGGCTGGAACGCGGCAGCGGCCGTTTCGTCTCCACCGTGTCCGCCGCCGGGCTGCTCACCATGATCGGCGCGGCACCCTACAGCGTGACCAAGCACGGCGCGTACGCCTTCGCGGAGTGGCTGTCGCTGACGTACCGTCACCGCGGGCTCAAGGTGCACGCCATCTGCCCCCAGGGCGTACGTACGGACATGCTGGCCGGGACCGGCAGTGCGGGCGACCTGGTGCTCGCGCCGACCGCGATCGAGCCCGAGGCGGTCGCGGAGGCGCTGTTCAGGGGGATCGAGGAGGACCGGTTCCTGATCCTGCCGCACCCAGAGGTCGCCGAGTACTACCAGGCGCGGGCCGCCGACCCCGAGCGCTGGCTGACGAACATGAACCACATCCAGCAGAAGTGGGAGACCGCCCGATGACCGACCCCGGCTCCGGCATGAACTCCGGCTCCCGGTACGCCGCGCAGCCCTGGCTGGCCCTGCTCGACGACGCCCAACGCGGGCCCGTCAGCCCCGACGACTCACTCGTCCACGCGCTGCGCCGGACCGCCGCCGAGGTCCCGGACCGCACCTTCCTCGCCTACTTCGACGGGCGGCTCAGCCACCGTGAGGCCGACGAGCTGAGCGACTCCGTCGCCGGGTATCTCGTCACCCGGGGGCTGGAGCGAGGCGACCGCGTCGCCGTCCTGCTCCAGAACTCGCCGCTCTTCGTGCTCGCTGTGCTCGGGGCCTGGAAGGCGGGGGCGACCGTCGTCCCCGTCAACCCGATGTACAAGTCCGGCGAGGTCACGCACGTCCTGCGGGACGGCGACGTGGCCGCGCTGATCTGCTCCGACCGGGCCTGGGAGTCGTACCTGAGGGAGACGGTCGCGGACTCCCCGGTGCGGATCGTGCTCACGGGCTGCGAGCTGGACTTCCAGACCCGCGGCGACGCGCGCGTGCTCGCGTTCGAGCGGCTGCCGCAGGCCCCGGACGCCGAGGACCTGACGGCCGTCGCCCGGTACGGACACAGCGCCCCCGTCGGCCGCGATCCCGGCCCCGCCGACATCGCGCTGATCAGCTACACCTCCGGCACCAGCGGGTCCCCCAAGGGAGCCACCAACACGCACGGCAACATCATGTACAACGCGGAACGGCAGCGCACGGGCCTCCCGCTGCCCGAGGCGCCCGTCTACTTCGCGATGGCGCCCCTGTTCCACATCACCGGCATGGTCTGTCAGCTCGGCGCGTGTCTGAACAGCGCGGGCACACTCGTGCTCGCCCACCGCTTCGAGCCCGGTGTCGTCCTGGACGCGTTCGCCGAACACCGCCCGCACTACACGGTCGGCCCGTCGACGGCTTTCATGGCCCTGGCCGCGCACCCGGACTGCACCCCCGACCACTTCTCCTCCTTCCGGCACATCTCCTCCGGCGGCGCCCCGCTGCCACCCGCCCTCGTGGAGAAGTTCCGGGCCGGCTTCGGCCCGTACGTCCGCAACGGCTACGGCCTCACCGAGTGCACCGCCCCCTGCGCCTCCGTACCGCCCGCCCTGGAGGCCCCCGTCGACCCGGTCTCCGGCACACTCGCCGTGGGCGTGCCGGGCCCCGACACCGTCGTACGCATCGTCGACGACCAGGGCGCGGAGGTTCCCTTCGGCGAACAGGGCGAGATCCTCGTCCGAGGGCCGCAGGTCGTTCCCGGCTACTGGCGGCTTCCGGAGGCCACCGCGGAGACCTTCCCGGACGGGGAACTGCGTACCGGCGACATCGGGTTCATGGACGCCGAGGGATGGCTGTACGTCGTCGACCGGAAGAAGGACATGATCAACGCGTCCGGCTTCAAGGTGTGGCCGCGGGAGGTCGAAGACGTGCTGTACACCCATCCGGCGGTACGCGAGGCGGCCGTCGTCGGGGTGCCCGACGAGTACCGCGGGGAGACCGTGAAGGCGTACATCAGCCTGCGTCCCGGCGCCGACGGGGACCCGGACGCGCTCGCCGCGTACTGCAGGGAGAGACTGGCCGCCTACAAGTACCCGCGGCAGGTGGAGATCCTGCCCGATCTGCCGAAGACGGCGACTGGGAAGATTCTCCGCCGGGAACTGCGTACCCGGTCCGGGAACTCTCAGTAGGCAGCTTGTTCGGTTGCTTCGGTTGCCGCGGTTACTCCGGTTGTTCGGTGGAACGTTTGGAAGGCAGGTGGCGGTAGTGCCAAGGACGACGGACGGTGACGGTACGCCCGTCCCGCAGCGGCTGCTGGCCGCCGCCACCCGGCTCTTCGCTGAACAGGGGTACGACCGCACGTCCGTGCAGGAGATCGTCGAGGCGGCCGGGGTCACCAAGGGGGCGCTGTACCACTACTTCGGCTCCAAGGACGATCTCCTGCACGAGGTGTACGCGCGCGTGCTGCGCGTTCAGCAGGAGCGGCTGGACGCGTTCGCGAACGCGGACGCGCCGGTGGAGGAGCGGTTGCGGCGGGCGGCGGCGGATGTGGTCGTCACGACCATCGAGAATCTTGACGACGCGATGATCTTCTTCCGCTCGATGCATCATCTGAGCCCGGAGAAGAACAAGCAGGTACGCGCGGAAAGACGCCGTTACCACGAGCGCTTCCGTGCGCTGATCGAGGAGGGGCAGGAGGCGGGCGTCTTCTCCCGGGCGACCTCGGCGGACCTGGTGGTCGACTACCACTTCGGCTCGGTCCACCACTTGTCGACGTGGTACAGCCCGGAGGGTCCGATGAGCTCGACGGAGGTCGCGGAGCAACTGGCGGATTTGTTGCTGCGGGCGTTGCGGCCGTAGGGGCGGGGCCGGCGCAGGGTTCTTCGCCTCCGCCGCCCCTACCCGTCCCATCCCTGGGGACTGCCGCCCCCCAGCCCCCCGCCACGGCCCTGAACGAGCCTCGTTCTTACATGCCGGAGGGGCTGAGGTGTCCTGGCTCGGGGTGCGGGTGGGGCGGGGCGTGTGGGGTGGAAGTCTGGCTGTACGGGCCTTGTCCTCACATGGCGGACGGGCTGAGGTGTCCTGGCTCGGGGTGCGGGTGCGGCGGGGGCCGGTGGGATGGAAAGCTCGGGCTGTATGGGCCCTTCCTTCGGTCGCCGGGCGGGCTGATCCGCCGGCCCGCGCTGGACAGATCCGGCGGACGGGTGGGCGGGTGGGAGACGCGGCCTGGGCCGCACCGACCACCCCCGGCAAACCCCCTCACACGTACCGCTTCAGCTCCCGTCGAGCCAACGACCGCTGATGCACCTCATCCGGCCCGTCCGCCAACTTCAGCGTCCGCGCACTCGCCCACAGTTCCGCCAGCGGGAAGTCCTGGCTCACCCCACCCGCCCCGTGCAGCTGAATCGCCTTGTCGATGATGTCCACCACCGCACGCGGCGTAGCGATCTTGATCGCCTGGATCTCCGCGTGCGCCCCCTTGTTGCCCACCGTGTCCATCATCCACGCCGTCTTCAGCACCAGTAGCCGCAGCTGCTCCACCGCCACCCGCGCGTCCGCGATCCAGTTGTGGACCACGCCCTGCTGGGCCAGCGACTTGCCGAAGGCCGTCCGGGACACGGCTCGGCGGCACATCAGCTCGATCGACCGTTCCGCCATTCCGATCAGCCGCATGCAGTGATGGATGCGGCCGGGGCCGAGCCGGGCCTGCGCGATGGCGAAGCCGCTGCCCTCCTCGCCGATCAGGTTCGCTGCAGGCACCCGCGCCTCGTCGAAGAGCACCTCGGCGTGGCCGCCGTGTGAGTGGTCCTCGTAGCCGAACACCTGCATCGCCCGCTTGACCGTGACGCCGGGGGTGTCCCGGGGGACCAGGATCATCGACTGCTGGCGGCGGATGTCCGCGCCGTCGGGGTCGGTCTTGCCCATCACGATGAGGATCCGGCAGTCGGGGTTCATCGCTCCGGAGATGTACCACTTGCGCCCCGTGATGACGTAGTCGTCGCCGTCCCGCCGGATCCGCGTCTCGATGTTCGTCGCGTCTGACGAGGCCACCTCCGGCTCCGTCATCGCGAACGCCGACCGGATCTCGCCCGCCAGGAGCGGCTCCAGCCACTGCTTCTTCTGCTGCTCGTCGCCGAACTGTGCCAGCACCTCCATGTTGCCGGTGTCCGGTGCCGCGCAGTTCAGCGCGGTCGGCGCCAACTGCGGGGAACGGCCGGTGATTTCGGCGAGGGGGGCGTACTGGAGGTTGGTGAGGCCCGCGCCGTGCCGGGTGTCGGGAAGGAAGAGGTTCCACAGGCCCTGGCTGCGGGCCTCGGCCTTCAACTCCTCGACCACGGCCGGGGTGTCCCACGGCGAGGCCAGCCGCTCGCGCTGCTCGTGCGCGACCTGCTCGGCCGGATAGACGTACTCGTCCATGAAGACGAGGAGCTTGGCGCGCAGTTCCTCGGTGGGCGCGTCGAACGCGAAGTCCATGTCGGATCAGCCTTCCTGGAGACCTGTGTGCAGTGTGGTCAGGCCGTGCTCGATGAAGACGGGGACCAGGTCGCCGATGCGGTCGAAGCCCGCGCCGAGCGTCTGGCCCAGCGTGTAGCGGTAGTGGATGCCCTCCAGGATCACGGCCAGCTTGAACCAGGCGAACGCCGTGTACCAGGCAACCGACGAGACGTCCCGTCCCGAGCGCACCGCGTACCGCTCGATCAGTTCGGCCGGAGAGGGGTGTCCGGCGGCCTCGGCGGTCGTGGAGACGGGGGAGTCGGGCGCGCCCAGCGGCATGCTGTACATCACCAGCAGACCCAGGTCGGTGAGCGGGTCGCCGAGCGTCGACATCTCCCAGTCGAGGACCGCCTCGATGGTGTCGTCCGTACCGATCAGGACGTTGTCCAAGCGGTAGTCGCCGTGCACGATCGCCGGGGTGGAGGAGTGGGGCAGCGCCCGGGCGAGCGCCGCCTGGAGCTCGTCGATGCCGGCCAGCTCTCGGTTGCGCGACGAGTCCAACTGCTTGCCCCAGCGCCGCAGTTGCCGGTCGAGGAAGCCCTCGGGCCGGCCGAAGTCCGCGAGGCCCACCTCGGCGGGGTCCACCGCGTGCAGCTCGACGAGCGTGTCCACCAGCGACAGCACCACGTCCCGGGTCCGCGCCGGTCCGATCGGGGCGAGCTGCTCGGCCGTCCGGTACGGCGTGCCCGGTACGAACTCCATGACGTAGAACGGCGCACCGTGCACCGCCCCGTTCTCGGGGTTCTCGCACAGCAGCACGGGACGCGGGACCGGCACCGTCGTCGGATGCAGGGCGCTGATCACCCGGTGCTCGCGCCGCATGTCGTGCGCGGTGGCCAGGACATGGCCCAGCGGGGGCCGTCGTACGACCCATCGGGTGGTGCCGTCCGTGACCGCGTAGGTGAGGTTCGACCGGCCACCCTCGATGAGCCGGCCGGTGAGGGGGCCGCGCACGAGTCCGGGGCGCTCGCTGTCGAGCAGGCCGCGCAGCCGGCCGAGATCGAGACCTGGCAGGTCGTCCGGGGGCATCATCGCTCCTACGCGTACGGAAACAGGACCTGCATCATGATGCCGACCGGTCGGTATGTCGTCCAGTGGGTGGGCGAAAAGTGACCGGCGTCTCGCTTCCAGTGTGCGGAAGGAGGCGCCGGCCGGGCAGAGCGGGTGGCTGGAAACCGTCAGTGATCGTCCCAGTGGCCCTCGTGTGCGGCATGCCGGTGGCCGTCGTGCAGATAGTCCATGTGGTCGCCGTGCTGGACGCCCGGGTGGCCGCAGGCGTCCCCGTGCGCGTGGTCGTGGGCGCCGTGCGTCACGTGTCCGCCGGGCTCGCACTCGTCCCAGTGGTCGCTGTGCGCGCGGTGCAGATGGCCGTCGTGCGCGTAGTCGACGTGGTCGCCGTGCGGCACCTCGGTGTGGCCGCAGGCCGGGCCGTGGGTGTGCTCGTGGGTCGGGTGTTCCTGGTGAAGGGCGGGGGTGGTCATGGTGTTCACCTTCGGACGTGAGGCGGTACGGGAGTGCGCAAGTGCACGGATGTGCGGGTGGTGACGCCGGACAGGCTGTCACGCAATCCATATATATCCGGCCATTCGACTTGCGTGGCGTTCGCGCACCCCGGAGGGTCGAATCTTAGGAAACCGGAGGGCCAGACATATGAAAGCCATTACCTACAGCCGGTACGGGGGTCCCGACGTCCTGGAGTACACACAGGACGCCCCCGATCCCAAGGTGGGGCCCGACTCCGTGCTGATCAAGGTGCGGGCGGCGTCGGTCAACCCGGTGGACTGGAAGTGCCGTGAGGGTTATCTCGACGGCCTCCTGGACGCCGTCTTCCCGGTGGTACCGGGCTGGGACGTCTCCGGAGTCGTGGTCCGTCCGGGCCCCGCCGTCTCCGAGTACGCCGTCGGTGACGAGGTCATCGGCTACGTACGCGAGGACTTTCTCTCGCGCGGCACCTTCGCCGAGTACGTCGCCGCCCCGGTGCGCACCCTCGCCCGCAAGCCCCGCAACCTCTCCTTCGAGGAGGCGGCAGGGCTTCCCCTGGTCGGGCTCACCGCCTATCAGGTGCTCGCCAGGTCGCTCGGCGTCCGCACGGGCGAGACCGTCCTGGTGCACGCGGCGGCGGGCGGGGTCGGTTCCGTCGCCGTCCAGCTGGCCCGCCGCCACCTGGGCGCGGCCCACGTCATCGGCACGGCGAGCGTGCACAACCACGACTTCGTGCGCGAACTGGGCGGCGAGCCGGTGACCTACGGCGAGGGCATGGCCGACCGGGTACGGAAACTGGCTCCGCGGGGAGTCGACGCGGTGTTCGACACCGTCGGTGGCGACACGTTGAGGGACTCGGTGGAGCTGCTGGCTCCCGGCGGTCGCCTGGTGTCGATCGCGGACCCGGACGTCGTGGGCCTCGGCGGCCGCTACTACTTCGTACGCCCCGACGCCGAGGACCTCGCGCACCTCTCCGAACTGGCCGAACAGCACGTGTTCTCGCTGCACGTGTCCGACACGTTCCCCCTGGAGCGCGCGGCGGAGGCGCACCGGCTGAACGCGGAGGGCCGTACCAGGGGCAAGATCGTGGTGACGGTGGACTGGGCTTGAGCGCTCCGCCGGAAGCGCGGTGACGAACCCGCGGGCCGGCGGAGGACGGCCGCGCGGTACCCCGGGCCTCTGTCGGGGCCCGGTACCGCGCCGTTCCAGGGCAGGTCGCCCAGCGAGTGGCAAGCGGCGGCGTCAGAGGACGAGTGCCGCCCCGCACACCGCCAGGGCGACCGCGCACAGGGTCGCGGCGGCCGCGTGCCGGGCGGCGAGCACCGGCGGACCGTCGTCGTCCGTCGTCGCGAGCGTACGGATGCGTCGGTGGGCGACCGCCAGAAAGCACAGCCACAGCGCGCAGCACACCGCGCAGACGGCGATCCCGGCCGCCGACGGCCCGCCGTGCAGCGCGGTCTTCCCGGCGAGCAGGGCGGCGACGGTGCTCGACAGCGTCGTACGCCGCCACGCCAGCCGGGTCCGCTCCGGTTGCAGCCCGGGGTCCCGCACCCCTGCCTCGCGGATCCCTCCCTCGCTCACCCGTTCCCCCGGACCAGCACGACGACCACCATGGTGAGCGCGACGACGGCGACCGCGACACTCAGCAGCGCCGGGAAACGGGACACCGGCAGGTCCTCGCCCCGCCGCATCGCCCGCTCGCACCGCACCCAGTGATTGACGGCCCGCAGCGAGCACAGCACCCCGGCCGCCAGCAGCGCGAGCGCCAGCCCCACGCGCCAGGCCCACCTGAGGTCGGGCAGGAACTGGTCCACGGCGAACCCACCGCCGACCAGCGCGAGCGCGGTGCGCAGCCAGGCCAGGAAGGTGCGTTCGTTGGCCAGGGAGAAGCGGTAGTCGGGGGTGTGGCCCTCCTCGCCGATCTCCTGGGGGGCGAACCACAGGCGGACGTTCCGCACGAAATCGATCACGTGCACGACCTTACGGGCTGTCGGGTGACCGGTACGCCATGAGGCGCTCGTACGCCGCCAGGCCGTCCGGTACCCACTCCCATTCGCTCAGCCGCCGTTCCACCTCGTCCTCCGGCAGGAAGTCGTGCCAGGCGACCTCCTCCACCTGGGGGTGGACGGGCAGGTCGCAGCGGACCTCGTACACCGCCGACCACCAGCTCTGGCCGTCGCCGTTGTCGTAGAGGAACTTGAAGAGGAGCTCGGGGCGGGGCAGGCCCGTGACGCCGAGTTCCTCCTCGGCCTCCCTCAGGGCCGCGCCGTCGTACGACTCGCCCGCGCCCACGACGCCCCCGACGAACATGTCGTACAGGGAGGGAAAGACCAGCTTGGTGGGGGTGCGGCGGTGGACGAAGATCCGGCCCCCGGCGTCCCTGGCCTGGATGAAGACGCAGCGGTGGCGCAGACCGCGCGCGTACGCCTCGCCCCGTGGGGACCGGCCGATGACCTCGTCGTTCTCGTCGACGACGTCGAGGATCTCGTCAGCGGGGTCGGTGGGAGTGCTCATGCCTCCCATCCAAGCCCATTCCCCGCGCCTGTTCCTCTTCGGTTCAGTGCGGCTGGAGGTCACGCCTGGGCTCGCTCGGTGCGCAGCCGCTCGGCATCGCCGGGTGCAGTCCCCGCAGGACGATGCCCACGACCACCGCCGCGAGGCCGGCCGCCTCCCACGCCAGCGCGCCGGTGTCGGTGCGCACCCGGTCGCCCAGGAAGCCGATGCCGCAGATGATGCCGGCCAGGGGCTGGGCCGCCGTGAGGGCGGGGAGGGACATGCGCGGCGGGGCGGTCTCGAAGGCGCTCTGGACCAGGATCAGGCCGGTGACGCCGAGGAGCAGTACCCCGTACGGCTGGGATGTGACGCAGTCGTGGAATCGGCAGGGTCACCCCGTTCCCGGCGGTGACTGTGTCGCGACTTAACGTCATCTTTGTGCTGTTGGTAGGGCGTGCAGGGGTCTGGTCTGTCGTCAGGTCAACTGTCCTGTACACATGGGTAATTGACACGTGTCGTACAGAAAATCGGCCTTGACGTGAAGCATTCGTGGAGGGTTTGCTGTCCGTGATCAACCGATGGCAGTCGAACGATCGCCGTCAGCAGACCGCGTCGTGTGAGGAAGTTCCCCGCGGTGTCTCCACCTCCACCACCCCTGGGCCGGGGCCGCAGGCGTGCCGCCCAGGCCTTCGACGCCGCGCTCGACGACACCGAACTCGTCGCCGCGCGCGCCGCGCTGGCCCAGGGGCGCTGGCAGGCCGTCCGCGCACTGCTCACCACCACCGGCGACGACTGGGACCGCCGGGGGCATCGGGTCACGGTCCTCGCCCTGGAGTCCGGCACCGCCGCCTGGGCCCGCGACTGGCTCCTGGCCGAACCGGAGTCCGCCGACGCCTCCGTCCTGCTCGCCGCGGCCACCGTCCAGCGGGCCCTGGCCGGCAAGGACAAGCCGGTCCGGGCCCGCGACGCCTGCCACGCGGCCGCCGCGCTGGCTCCCGCGGACCCCACGCCCTGGCTCGGGCTGCTCCAGCTGGAGCGGAACGTGGGCGCCGAGGAGACCGTCGTGCAGCTCTTCGACGAGGTCCGGCACCGCTACCCGGACCACCACCACGCCCATCACCTGATGGTCGCGCGCCTCGCCGAACGCCGTATCGCCGCCGGGCAGGACCCGCTGCACGAGGTGTACGACTTCGCCAACTGGGCTGTCGAACAGGCCCCCGCCGACTCGCCGTTGGCGATTCTCCCGGTCGTCGCGCACGCCGAGCGCTACCGCGTCCTGGCCACCGCCGGTCTGGAGTCCGCCGACCCGGCGTCCTCCGGGCACTGGATCGGGCGCCGGGCCCGACAGGTGATGAAGGCGGCCTTCGACTGGTGGCTGGAGTGGGAACGCGACGACCATCCGCGCCGCCTGATCGACCTCAACTTCCTTGCCCACGCCAAGTTCTGCGAGGGCCGGGGCGCGGAGGCCGCCGCCCTGTTCCACCGGATCGGCCCCCACCAGACCCCGATCCCGTGGTCCTACCCGGACCGCGACCCGCACGCCGCCTTCCGTGCTGCCCGCGACAGTGCGCTCGGCACGGTGTAACGCCCCACGGCACCACTGGAACAACTCCGCACCACCGAACGCACCACTGAAAACTCCGTACGCCCGAAAGGACAATCCCGCGATGACGACGGGCAGTTCGAGCAAGTTCAGACCCAGCGCCGACAGTGACAGCGGCATCAGTACGTTCAAGGGGCAGGAGCGCGCACTGCGCGCCGACCGCCTCGGCACCGGAGGACTGCTGCTCTCCGTGCTCGCCGCGACCGCTCCCCTCCTGGTGGTCGCAGGTGTCATGCCCACTACATTTGCGGTGATGGGCATCGTCGGCCAGCCCCTCCTCTTCGTAGCCCTCGGCGTCGTCCTCGTCCTCTTCAGCGTCGGATACGCCGAGATGAGCCGCCACGTCCACAACGCGGGCGCCTTCTACGCGTACATCTCGCGCGGTCTCGGCGGCACCGCCGGGGCGAGCGCCGCGCTGCTCGCGCTCGTCGCCTACAACGCGCTCCAGGTCGGCATCTACGGCATCTTCGGGTTCGAGGTGTCCGGCCTGTTCGCCACCTACCTGGACACCGAAGTCGCTTGGTGGATACCGGCGTTGCTGGCCGCGCTGGCCGTCGGCGCGCTCGGCTGGCTGAAGATCGACGTCAACGCGCGCGTACTCGGCGTGCTGCTCGTCATCGAGGTCGTCCTCGTCGTCATCTTCGACGTCGCCGCCGTCGCCGACCCGGCGACGGAGGGCCTGTCGCTGCACGCCTTCAACCCGGACACCCTCAGCGGAGCAGGCGTCGGCACCGCACTGTGCTTCTGCATCGCCGCCTTCCTCGGCTTCGAACAGGCCCCCGTGTACGCCGAGGAGACCAGCAAGCCCCACATCCTCGTGCCGCGCGTGATGTTCCTCGCGGTCGGCGGCGTCGCCGTCTTCCTCGCCTTCAGCAGCTGGGCGATGACCGTCGCCACGGGCCCCGCCGGGGTCGTCGGGGCGTCCCAGGAGCACAGCGCCGGACTGCTGTTCTTCCTCACCGAGGAACGGCTCGGCGGCACTTTCACCGACGTGATGCACATCCTCTTCGTGACCGGCATGTTCGCCGCGATGCTCAGCTTCCACAACGTCGTCGCGCGGTACGCCTTCGCCATGGGCCGGGAAGGGCTGCTCCCGCAGGCCTTCGGCCGGACGACCGGCGCGAGCGGCGCCCCCGGCACCGGCTCGCTCCTCCAGACCACCGTGTCCGTCGTGATTGTGGCCGGCTTCGCCGTCGCCGACGAGGGTCCGGTCGGGGACCCGACCACGCCCGTGCTGAAGCTGTTCACCTGGGCCGCCAACATCGGCGCCCTCGGCGTGATCCTGCTGATGGCCGCCGCCTCTCTCTCCGTCATCGTCTTCTTCGTCCGCCGCGGCGCCGCCGGTGCCCAGGCCTGGCGGCTGGCCACGGCCGCGCTCTCCGGCATCGCGCTCCTCGTCATCGCCTTCTACACGGTCAAGGACTTCGACGTCCTGGTCGGTACGGGCCCGGACTCCTCCCTCAACTGGCTGCTGCCCGGCATCATCGGGGCCGCCGCGGTCCTCGGCCTGGTCCAGGGCCTGGTCCTGCGTGCCCGCAAGCCCGAGGCGCACGCGCGGATCGGGCTCGGCAACGAGGCGTTCCAGCTGGAGAAGGCGGCGGAGTCGGCGGAGTCGGCGGAGGCGACCTCCTGAGCACTCTTTCCGGGCCGGCTCCCGCCTGAGAAGAGGGCGAGAAGCGGTTACGGAAGTCTGACGGCACCCGCGATTCCTGGCTCGACAGGGGTCGCGGGTGTTCGAATGGTGCGGTGAACTCCGAACGACCCGAACGACCCGAAGAACGCGAAACGCCCGAAGCACCCGAAGGGCAGGACCGGGGTAAGCCCATCGGCCGCCGGGTCCTGCTCGGCACCCTCGGTCTGGGCGCCCTCGGCGTGGTCGCCGCGCCCACCCTCCAGGGCGGCATGGAGTCCTTCCTCGCCGGCGCCGCGGAGAAGGACCCCACCGGTCTGACCGGGCTCCTCCCGAACGGCGGCGGCTTCCGCTACTACTCCGTGACGTCCTCCGTGCCCCGCAAGAACGCAGCGAACTACCGGCTGAAGATCGACGGTCTCGTCGACAGGCCGGCCACCTACACGCTGGCCGACCTGCGTGCCATGCCCCAGACCAGGATGGTCAAGGACGTGCAGTGCGTCACGGGCTGGCGGGTGCCCGGCACGCCCTTCGAAGGGGTGCGGCTGTCCCGGCTCCTGGACGCGGCCGGAGTTCGCTCCTCGGCCGGGGCGGTGCGCTTCACCTGCTTCGACGGCGCCTACACCGAGAGCCTCACCCTCGACCAGGCCCGCCGCGCCGACGTCATGGTGGCGCTGCGCATGCAGGACAAGAACCTGGGCCACAGCCACGGTGGCCCGGTCCGCCTCTACGTCGCCCCCATGTACTTCTACAAGTCGGCCAAGTGGCTCTCCGGCATCACGGTCACCGAGGACGTGCAGCCCGGCTACTGGGAGAACCGCGGCTATGACATCGACGCCTGGGTCGGCAAATCGAACGGACGCGACGATGAGCCTACGAGCTGACGCCGACGCCCCGGCGCACTCCACCGCCGACGTACGCCGCTTCGGCCGCTCCCAGAAGTGGGTGCACCGCGCGACGGCCGTGCTGATGGGCGTGTGCGTGGTGACGGCGGCCTGTCTGTACATCCCCCAGTTCGCCGAACTGGTCGGTCGCCGTGAGCTGGTGGTCCGCGTCCACGAGTGGGCGGGCCTCGCCCTGCCGGTGCCCGTCCTGGCCGGCCTCGCTTCCCGCGCCTTCCGCTCCGACCTGGGCTTCCTCAACCGCTTCGGCCCGCACGACCGGGTCTGGCTGCGCGCGGCCCTACGACGCGACAAGCGCCGCGCCTCGCGCCCGGCGGGCAAGTTCAACGCCGGGCAGAAGATCTACGCGGCCTGGATCGCGGGCGCCACCCTGGTCATGCTCGGCACGGGCCTGCTCATGTGGTTCACCCACCTCACCCCGCTGGTGTGGCGCACCAGCGCGACCTTCGTGCACGACTGGCTGGCGCTCACCATCGGCATCGTCCTGGCCGGCCACATCGGCATGGCCCTGGGCGACCCGGAGGCCCGCCGGGGCCTCAGAACGGGCTCGGTGAGCAAGGAGTGGGCGGACCGCGAACATCCGCTGTGGCGCCCCTGAGCCGACGGTCACCGAGGCGGCCGTCGCGGCTGTCCTCCGCGGTGCCGGGCCCGTCGCCGGGTGGGGGTTCGACCGGCCCGGGGGTACGAGGAGAAGGGTGTTCCTCCTGACCGAGTGGCCCTGGCGGTGCCGTAGCGGACGAGGGCGCCTACGGGGCCGGTGTTCCTCATGTCATCAGGCCGCTGGTGATCCTGGCGAGGGTGCTCATCAGATCGTCCACCTGCGGTGACGGCAGAGGCTACGGGGAGGCCCTGAACCGTCCTCTGGTGGAGCAGGGCCCCGCACGCCGGCGCCGTACCCGGTGTCCCAGGTCGCACGACGTACGTCGGCCCGGTCGGACGAGGGCTCCGCAGACCCGCAGGCGGACGATCGGGCCAATCCGGCCTCGTATGCGCTGCTCGGCAAGCAGCTGCCACCCCTAGATCACGAGTGACAGCAGCAGGACCAGGGCTCCCGCGACCACGGAGATGATCGTCTCCATGACCGACCAGGTCTTGAGGGTCTGGCCGACGGTCAGGCCGAAGTACTCCTTGACCAGCCAGAATCCGGCGTCGTTGACATGGCTGAAGAAGAGGGAGCCGGCGCCGATGGCCAGGACCAGCAGGGCCGCGTGGGTTGTCGACATGTCGGCGGCGAGAGGGGCCACGAGGCCGGCCGCCGAGACCGTGGCCACCGTCGCCGAACCCGTCGCCAGCCGTATCGCCACCGCGATCAGCCAGGCCAGCAGCAGAGCCGGGATCGACCAGTCCTCGGAGATGTCGAGGACCATCTTGCCGACCCCGGAGTCGATCAGGGTCTGCTTGAAGCCGCCGCCCGCGCCGACGATCAGCAGGATGCCGGCGATGGGCGCGAGACCCGTCTCGACGATCCGGGAGATCCGCTCCTTGGTGAAGTCGGCCGGCCGGCCCAGCGTGAAGATGCCCACGAGTACCGCGGCGAGCAGGGCGATCAGCGGGGAACCGACGACGTCGAAGACCCGCTGCACCATGTGCGTGGGGTCGTCGATGACGATGTCGACCAGCGCCTTGGACAGCATCAGGACGACGGGGAGGAGGATCGTGGTGAGGGTGGCGCCGAAGCCCGGGCGCTTCTCCAGTTCCTCGGAGGGGCGCTGCGGGATCATGCGGTCCGGGGCGGGTACGTCCACCCAGCGGGCCGCGTACCGCGAGAACAGCGGACCGGCGATGACGACCGTCGGGATGGCGACCAGGACACCGAGCGCCAGGGTCAATCCGAGGTTGGCGCCGACCGCGTCGATCGCGATCAGCGGACCGGGGTGCGGCGGGACCAGGCCGTGCATCACGGACAGGCCCGCGAGTGCCGGGATGCCGATGCGCATCAGGGAGTAGTTGCCGCGCTTGGCGACCATCAGGACGACCGGGATCAGCAGGACGACGCCGACCTCGAAGAACAGGGGCAGGCCGATCACCGAGGCGATCAGGACCATCGCCCACGGCATCGTCCGGCCCGACGCCCTCGCCAGGATCGTGTCGACGATCTGGTCGGCGCCGCCGGAGTCGGCGAGCAGCTTGCCGAGGATCGCGCCCAGGGCGATCAGGACGCCGACGCCGGCCACCGTCGAGCCGAGCCCGGTGGTGAAGCTGGCGATGGTCTTGTCGAGGGGCGCGCCCGCGAAGGCGCCCAGCGCGAGCGAGCCGATGGTCAGGGCCAGGAAGGCGTGCAGCTTGAACTTGGTGATCAGCAGGACGATGAGCGCGATGCCCGCCAGTACGGCGACGCCCAGCTGGGCATGGCCGGCCGAGGTGATCGGCTCGACGGTGTCCGCTGCCAGCGTCTCGACGCTGAGTCCGGTCACGGGGGATTCCCTTGTCTTCTGTAGTTCGTCTGGAGTTCTTCGGGGGAGGGGCTTTCGGGACTACTTCGAGGGTGGTGTCGCGGGACCGTCGATGTCGCCGAGCGCGGCAACGGCGTGGGCGGTGACCTCGTCGGGGGTGCCGGAGACGTTCACCGCGACACCCGCCTCGTCCGCTTCGAGCGGCTGGAGGGTGGCGAACTGGGAGTCGAGCAGCGCCGTCGGCATGAAGTGACCCCGCCGGTGCCCCATCCGGTCCTCGATGAGCGCCCGGTCGCCGGTGAGGTGCAGGAAGACGACGCCGGGCGCGGTGGCCCGCAGCCGGTCCCGGTACGACCGCTTCAGCGCCGAACAGCTCACCACTCCGCCGAGCCCGGCCCGCCCGTGCGCCCACTCGCCGATGGCGTCCAGCCACGGCCTGCGGTCCTCGTCGGTCAGCGGGGTCCCGGCCGTCATCTTGTGGATGTTGGCCGGGGAATGGAAGTCGTCGGCCTCGGCGTACGGAACGCCGAGCCGGGTCGCGAGCAGGGGACCGATCGTGGTCTTCCCGGTGCCCGAGACACCCATGACCACGACGACATGGGGGGTACGTGGCTGCTGCATCGTGTGCTCTCACCGTCCTCGTCGACACGTGATGTGAACGCAATGAAACGCAATAGGTACGACAAATTCAAGACCCTGTGCTTATAAGTCTGACTTTTTAGAAGAGTGACGCGCCCCGTACTCTGAGTGCATGAGCACATCGGGTCGAGGGCTGCACGGCCATGTACTGGAAACCCTCGGACCTGCGATCACCGCGGGCGAGTACCCGCCGGGCAGCGTTCTGCGCACGGACGAACTGGCCCAGCGCTTCGACGTGTCACGGTCGGTGATGCGGGAGGCGGTCCGCGTCCTCGAATCGATGTACCTGGTCGAGTCCCGCCGCCGGGTCGGCGTGACGGTCCGCCCCAGAGCCGAGTGGAACGTCTACGACCCGCAGGTCATCCGCTGGCGCCTGGCGGGTGCCGACCGCCCGCAGCAGCTGCGCTCCCTCACCGTGCTGCGCTCCGCGATCGAACCGGTCGCCGCGGGGCTGGCCGCCAGATTCGCCACCGCCGGGCAGTGCGCCCAGCTCACGGAGTGCGCGCTGGGCATGGTCGCGAACTCGCGCGGCCACCGGCTGGACGGCTACCTCGTCCATGACGTGGCCTTCCACCGGGTGATCCTGGAGGCCTCCGGCAACGAGATGTTCGCCCGCCTCGGCGACGTCGTCGCGGAGGTCCTGGCCGGCCGCACCCATCACGAGGTCATGTTCGAGGACCCCGACCCGGCCGCCGTCACCCTGCATGTACAGGTCGCGGAGGCGGTCCGCGAGGGCGACGCCGAGCGGGCGGAGCGGCTCACCCGCGAGATCGCGGTCGGGGCCCTTCAGGAACTGGACATCCTCGCGCCCTAGGGCCTGTCCCGGCCGGCCTCGTCGATGTCTCCGTCGACGTACACCCACGCCCCGTCGACCCGCTCGAACCGGCTCCGCTCACGCAGCGAACCACCTCGGTAGGACGCCCGGAAGGTCACGGTCCCGGTGGTGTGGAACGCCGTACCGTCGCCCGCTTCGAGGATCTCCAGGCCCGTCCAGCGCATCCCCGGGTCGAATGCGACCCGGGCCGGGCGGGTATCCGGGTGCCAGGTGCGCAGAAGGTAGGGCTCGTCCTGCTCCACGAAGGCGCTGTAGCGCGAACGCATCAGGGTTTCCGCGGTCGGTGCCGACGCCTCACCCCGGTGGAATCGGCCACAGCACTTTTCATACGTCTCCGCAAGACCGCACGGACATGTGGAGCTCTGAACAGGGACGGACGGGCGTTGGCGCCGGGGATGCGCAGGGCGTCGGGACATACCCGCCATTCTGCTGCAGTGACTGCGACATCGTTTGTGCGCACTCTGCGAAGGGGCTGATCCGGCACGCGCCCATCGCGTGCGAGTCGTGCGCGGCGGCCCTCATCGAACCTTCCCCCGGTGGCGTGAACGCGTCTCGCCGACTCAACTCCGCACCCCCAAGGGTGGATTACGCACGTGCCCGGAGCCGGCTTCTTCCACGCCGGCCAGAAGTCCCCGCTGATCACCCGCATGGGCCGCCGCCTCGTGGACGGGCTGCGGCCCTTACGAGAACGGTCCCGGCCAAAGGGCAAGGACGCGGACGGAATCCCGGGCAGGACAAGCTGGGACGAACCGAAGGCCCCGGGCAGCTGACAGGCGCGGTCGGCTTGCCGTTCCCCCAAACGGGCGCGGGGAACTGCGCGCGACCAGCCACAGTGCACCCGCGGACTCTGCTGCGCAATTCCTCGGGGCCGCTGGACTGCACTCCGCGACCTG
>NZ_JAVFVX010000540.1:0-293 GCF_033441795.1 Streptomyces sp. ADMS
CCTCACGCATCCTGCGCGCGTCCTCGGCCATCTTCTTCGCCGCGTCCAGCGCCGATTGAGCGCTGGTGACGTCCGACTGGGCTGTGTCCTGGGCAGACTTGGCGTGCTGCACGTCGCGGGTGGCGGCCCGGACCTTCGTCTCGTCCGGCTTCTCCGCGGCCTTGCTGCCGGTCGGATCGTCCTTGTACTTGTCGGACTCCTTCGCCGCCCGCGTCACCCACGAATCGGCAGAGGAGAGACGGGACTTGGCCGACGACAGGTCCGCCTGCGCCTCCCGGCCCTTCGCCAGCGCC
>NZ_JAVFVX010000541.1:0-292 GCF_033441795.1 Streptomyces sp. ADMS
TCTTGGCCAGGCCGCGGTAGCGGGCCCGGCGGCTGTCGGTGACGGCGAGGGCCTGGCGGACGGTGCCCTCGACGCCGGAGCGTAGGGCGTATGCGTCCTGCCAGTGCCGGTCGGCCTGCTCGGCGCGGGCGGTGCGCAGGGCTTCGGTCAGCGGGCGCGGGTTCAAGGTGAGCTGGCGGAAGCCCCGGCGGCTGGTGGTGCACAACTCGCGGACCGGGCAGGGGCCGCAGGCCGGCTTGGTGAAAGCGACCACGATCATCGGATAGCCGTGCTGGGTGCACGGGCTCCAGGA
>NZ_JAVFVX010000542.1:0-292 GCF_033441795.1 Streptomyces sp. ADMS
TCCTGGAGCCCGTGCACCCAGCACGGCTATCCGATGATCGTGGTCGCTTTCACCAGGCCGGCCTGCGGCCCCTGCCCGGTCCGCGAGTCGTGCACCACCAGCCGCCGGGGCTTCCGGCAGCTCACCTTGAACCCGCGCCCGCTGACCGAGGCCCTGCGCACCGCCCGTGCCGAGCAGGCCGGCCGGGACTGGCAGGACGCATACGCCCTACGCTCCGGCGTCGAGGGAACCATCCGACAGGCCCTCGCCGTCACCGACAGCCGCCGGGCCCGCTACCGCGGCCTGGCCAAGA
>NZ_JAVFVX010000543.1:0-291 GCF_033441795.1 Streptomyces sp. ADMS
ACACCCCGCCACCACGGCTCGACCGGCAGCACCCCGGCCGGCTCGAACGGCTGACCCGGAACAGGAAGAGCGACCGCCTGCCCCACCCCGTCAGCAGCAGCCTTGGTCCACTCACCAGGCTCAGCCCACGGATGACCCGCCAGGTTGAAAGTCACCCAATGGATCGGCAGCAGCACCCCACCCACATCGCCTTGCTGCAGATCAAGATGCGACCGAACCCCCTGGACAGGGCTCATGTGAATGTCCGGCCACGCACCCGGCACCGGCGTAGAATCCGTGTGGTTCTTGGGC
>NZ_JAVFVX010000544.1:0-290 GCF_033441795.1 Streptomyces sp. ADMS
GGCTTACGCGAAGTGGGAGCCCCTGGCCACCGCCTTGCAGCAGGCGATCGAGCCGTTGCTGTCGAAGGCCGGCAGCGCGTCGCCGAGCCCTTCGCCATCCGGCTCGGGCAGCACGGGCAGTCCTCCGCCGAGTACCGCGGGCGGCTGTACGACCGGCGGGGACGGAACCGACTTCGGAACCATCCCGCCCGGCGCGGTGCCCGCCGGATACAAGATCCCGGCAGACGCTCCGCCCAAGGTCCAGACGGCGATCCGCTGGGCGCTCGGCCAGCTCGGCACCCCGTACCAGT
>NZ_JAVFVX010000545.1:0-290 GCF_033441795.1 Streptomyces sp. ADMS
GGCTTACGCGAAGTGGGAGCCCCTGGCCACCGCCTTGCAGCAGGCGATCGAGCCGCTGCTGTCGGAGGCCGGCGGGACGTCGCCGAGCCCTTCGCCATCCGGCTCGGGCAGCACGGGCAGTCCTCCGGCGAGTACTGCGGGCGGCTGTACGAGCGGCGGGGACGGGACCGACTTCGGAACCATCCCGCCCGGCGCGGTGCCGGCCGGATACAAGATCCCGGCTGACGCTCCGCCGAAGGTCCAGACGGCGATCCGCTGGGCGCTCGGCCAGCTCGGCACCCCGTACCAGT
>NZ_JAVFVX010000546.1:0-288 GCF_033441795.1 Streptomyces sp. ADMS
CTCCACCGGTCCGTCGGCGACCGGGTCCCCGACTCCGACGAGCTGGGTCTACCCCAACCAGCCGCCGTCCGGATCCTGACCCACCACCCGGAAGGGGGCGGGCTGCATCCCTCCAGCCCGCCCCCTTCCCCCCGACCACCCGAAACGGAGTCCTGCCATGACCTCCAGAAGAGCGCCCCGCCTTCCGCCCCTTCCCGCCCGCTCCCACTGTCTGGAACCGCCATGTCTGACAACCCCCAGGCCGAAGCCACCACGGCCACCGTGAAGTTCCCGCACCGCAGCAGGCGC
>NZ_JAVFVX010000547.1:0-288 GCF_033441795.1 Streptomyces sp. ADMS
CTGATTCCCGGGCCTCGGCCCCGCCCCTCGGCGCCACGGTTCGGCTTCGCGGCTGATTCCCGGGCCTCGGCCCCGCTTCTCGGCCTCACGGTTCGGCTTCGCGGCTCGGCCCTCGGCGCCACGGTTCGGCTTCGCGGCTGGGCTCCGTGCCTCGGGCCTTGCGGCTGATTCCCGGGCCTCGGCCCCGCTTCTCGGCCTCACGGCTGGGCCCTGCGGCTGGGCTCCGTGCCTCGGGCCCTGCGGCTGATTCCCGGGCCTCGGCCCCGCCCCTCGGCGCCACGGTTCGGC
>NZ_JAVFVX010000548.1:0-287 GCF_033441795.1 Streptomyces sp. ADMS
GTAGATCTCCACCTGGTTCAACCAGGAGGCGTGGACCGGGGTGTGGACGAGGACCACGTTCGGGTAGGCGGCGGTCAGCCGGTCGGCGGCCTTCTTGCCGCGCTGCGAGACCACAGGCCCGGCCACCGCCCTCGACGGGGACACGCGGGTAGGACCCGATCCGCTTCTTCACCTGTGAAGTGCCCCCGGCGGTGGCAGGAACAAGGACCTCGACAATCCGCATTCTTGCTGGCGGCCGGACGGGCCGATTCCGGCCGTAACGCGAGGGCCCCCGGCGGGAGTTGGTA
>NZ_JAVFVX010000549.1:0-287 GCF_033441795.1 Streptomyces sp. ADMS
GCGCCTGCTGCGGTGCGGGAACTTCACGGTGGCCGTGGTGGCTTCGGCCTGGGGGGTGTCAGACATGGCGGTTCCAGACAGTGGGAGCGGGCGGGAAGGGGCGGAAGGCGCGGCGCTCTTCTGGAGGTCATGTCAGGACTCCGTTTCGGGTGGTCGGGGGAAGGGGGCGGGCTGGAGGGATGCAGCCCGCCCCCTGGGTGGTGGTGGGTCAGGACCCGGACGGCGGCTGGTCGGGGTAGACCCAGCTCGTCGGAGTCGGGGACCCGGTCGCCGACGGACCGGTGGAG
>NZ_JAVFVX010000054.1:0-55475 GCF_033441795.1 Streptomyces sp. ADMS
TACGTCCAGTACGAGGGCTTGCGGCCGGCACGCCGAGAGCACGCACCGGACGCCGTTCCTTGACGGGCGAACGCTGCCTGCCGCGGCACTAGCCGGCGCTCACCCGGAGTTCCTTGACCCCGTTGATCCAGGCCGAGCGCAGCCTGCGCGGGTCGCCCGCCAGGGTGAGGCCCGGCATGGCGTCGGCGACCGCGTTGAAGATCAGGTTGATCTCCATGGCGGCCAGGGACTTGCCGAGGCAGAAGTGCGGGCCTCCGCCGCCGAAGCCGAGGTGGGGATTGGGGTCGCGGGTGATGTCGAAGACGTCCGGGGAGTCGAAGACCTCGGGGTCGCGGTTGGCGGAGGAGTAGAACAGGCCCACCCGGTCGCCCTCTTTGATCTTCTGGCCGCCCAGCTCCGTGTCCTGGGTGGCCGTTCGCTGGAAGGAGACGATGGGGGTCGCCCAGCGCACGATCTCCTCGGCGGTGGTGGACGGGCGTTCGCGCTTGTACAGGTCCCACTGGTCGGGGTGGGTGAGGAAGGCGTGCATGCCGTGGGTGATGGCGTTGCGGGTCGTCTCGTTGCCCGCGACGGCCAGCATCAGCACGAAGAATCCGAACTCGTCCGAGGCGAGGTTGCCCTCGTCCTCCGCCGCCACCAGGGTGGTGACGATGTCCTGCGCCGGGCACTGCTTGCGGTCGGCGGACATGTTCATGGCGTACGCGATGAGTTCCATGGCCGACTGCTGGCCGACTTCTTCGGTGATCGCGTACTCCGGATCGTCGTACGAGATCATCCTGTTGGACCACTCGAAGATCCTGAGGCGGTCCTCCTGCGGGATGCCGATCAGCTCGGCGATGGCCTGGAGGGGCAGTTCGCAGGCGACCTCGGTGACGAAGTCGAAGGGGCCGGTGCGGGCGGCGGCGTTCGCGGCTATGGCGAGCGCGCGGCTGCGCAGGTTGTCCTCCAGGGCGCGGATCGCGCGAGGGGTGAAGCCGCGCTGCACGATCTGGCGGACCCGGGTGTGCTCGGGCGGGTCCATGTTGAGCAGGATCAGCCGCTGGGCGTCGATCGCGTCCCGTTCGATGTGCTCGTTGAAGCGGATGATCGCCGTGTTGGTGGTGGACGAGAACAGCTCCGGGTGCGTGGACACGTACCTGACGTCCGCGTGCCGGGTGACCGCCCAGTAACCCTCGTCGGCGAAGCCCGCGATACCGGGGTGCTGGGGCACCCAGTGGACCGGTTCGGTGGCGCGCAGCTCGGCGAACTCCGGGAGGGGTATGCGGTGATGGAGCAGGTCGGGGTCCGTGAAGTCGAACCCTTCGGGCAACGCGGGGCAGTGCGCCATCGGAAACTCCCGTCATCTGAACAGTATCTGACGGTCCATCAGGAATGGTGGGTGTCGCGAAGGTAGTAACGGGTTCTAGAAGAGGCAAGGGGTGCGACGCCCCCAATTCCGGGCACCACTTGTGGTATCGGGCGCTGCAAGGGGGTTGCGGTGCCGGACGGCCCGTCAGCAGACTGCAAGCAGAACTAGAACGCGTACTAGTTCTGCGTGGCGGGTGGCCGGGACGCCCGCGCCGCGCGGGTGACCTGAGGAGAGGAACTCCCCATCATGGCCGCGGAACCCGTGATCGTCGAAGCCGTACGCACCCCCATCGGCAGGCGCGGCGGCGCGCTCGCCAACCTCCACCCCGCCTATCTTCTGGGCGAGACCTACCGTGAGCTCCTGGGCCGTACCGGCATCCCCGCCGACTGCGTCGAGCAGATCGTCGGCGGCGCGGTGACCCAGGCCGGCGAACAGTCCGCCAACCCCGCCCGCACGGCCTGGCTGACCATGGGCCTGCCGTACGAGACCGCGGCGACGACGGTCAACGCCCAGTGCGGCTCCTCCCAGCAGGCCTCGCACATGGTCGCCAACATGATCGCGGCGGGTGTCATCGACGTCGGCATCAGCTGCGGGGTCGAGGCCATGTCGCGGGTGCCGCTGGGATCGGCTTCCAAGCACGGGCCCGGGAAGCCGTTCCCGGAGGAGTGGAACGTGGATCTGCCCAACCAGTTCGAGGCGGCGGAACGCATCGCCCGAAAGCGCGGGCTGACCCGCGATGACGTGGACGCGCTGGGGCTTCTCTCGCAGGAACGGGCGGCGGCCGCGTGGTCGGAGGAGCGGTTCAAGCGGGAGACGTTCGCCGTCCAGGTGCCCACGACGGAGGAGGAGCAGGGGGCCGGGCAGGGCATGTGGCGGCTCGTCGACCGGGACGAGGGGCTGCGGGACACGTCGATGGACGCGCTGGCCGCCCTGAAGCCGATCATGCCGACCGCTGTCCATACGGCCGGCAACTCGTCCCAGATCAGCGACGGTTCGGCCGCGCTGCTGTGGGCGTCGAAGCGGATGGCGCGGGCGCTGAAACTGCGGCCGAGGGCACGTGTGGTGGCCCAGGCGCTGGTGGGCTCCGACCCGCACTTCCATCTGGACGGTCCGATCGACGCGACCCGGGCGGTGCTGGGCAAGGCGGGCATGACGCTGAAGGACATCGACCTGGTCGAGATCAACGAGGCGTTCGCTTCCGTGGTGCTGAGCTGGACGCAGGTCTTCGAACAGGACCTGGAGAAGGTGAACGTGAACGGCGGCGCGATCGCTCTCGGGCATCCGGTGGGTGCGACCGGCGCGCGGTTGATCGCCACGGCGCTGCACGAACTGGAACGCGTGGACAAGGAGTTCGCGCTGATCACCATGTGTGCGGGCGGGGCGCTGGCGACGGGGACGATCATCCAGCGGTTGTGAAAAGGTGGCGCAGCCGTACCTCAGGGGGCCGTGGACCCGCCTGACGGTGGCGCCCGCGTGGACGGGCGGAACTGATCGAAACCCTGTGCGTACGGGCCGGCTGCGTTAGCCTCGTTCTGCCAGTGAGGCGAACTGGCGTATGGAGAACATGATTTCGGGGGTTCCGTGTCGGACGAAGCTGCCGCGCTGCGGCAGGCCGCTGCCGCGCCGCTGCGTCCCGCCGACCCCGAACGTGTCGGCCCGTACGTACCGTTGGCGCTGCTCGGCAGCGGCGGCATGGGGCGGGTCTATCTCGCGCGCCCCTCGGACGACAGTCCCGGCCTGTTCGCGGTCAAGGTGATCCGCCCGGAGTACGCCGAGGACCCGAGATTCCGGCGCCGCTTCGAGCACGAGGCGTCGGTGCACGGCCAGGTCCGCACAGAGCACGCGCCGAAACTGTGCGGTACGGGGTTCCAGGACGAGTTGCTGTGGATGGCCACGGAGTATCTCGCCGCGCTCGACCTGGCGGACGCCGTACGGGAGGACGGTGCCCTGGGGCCGGGCGCCGTCTGGCGGTTGGTGGCGGAGCTGGGGCAGGCGCTCGCCGACCTCGCCGCCACGGGGATCGTGCACCGGGACCTGAAGCCGTCCAACGTGCTGCTGTCGGTCCAGGGCGCCCACGTCATCGACTTCGGCATCTCGAAGGCCGCCGACGCGAGCGCGATCACCGGCACCGGCAACCGGGTCGGAACGCCCGCCTACATGTCCCCGGAGTACCTCAGAACCGGCCACTGCGACCCGGCGTCCGACGTGTTCTCGCTCGCCGGGACCCTGATCTACGCGACGGTCGGCCGGGCCCCGTTCGGCGACGGCACCGGCGTCGACGTGATGCACCGGGTCGCCTTCGAGGAGCCCGACGCCGAGGTGATCGGCGAGATCACGGCAGCCGACCCGGCGCTCGGCGAGCTGCTCTCCGCGTGCCTCGCCAAGGAACCCGAGCGACGGCCGACGCCGGCAGTGCTGGTCGCGGCGGCGCGTGGGCGTGCCGGCGCGTCGGAGGCATCCGGGTGGCCGGAGCCACTCCATGGCAGGGTGCTGGAGCGGCAGCGGGCGTACGAGACGTTGTACCGCGTGCCTGTGGAGCGGGCGGCGGAGCTACGGTTCCCGGGCCGCCCGAACCCGGCGTCTCCAGCCGCGTCTCCGGCCGCGGTGCCGGTCCAGGCCCCCGGTGCTTCCGCAGGCCCTGCACCTGTCCCGGCGTCGGCAGAGACCCCGGCGAGAGGCGCGGGCCGGTCTGCTCCGGGCGCCGACTCCGTCGTATCGTCGGCGAACCCGGCGAACCCGGCGAACCCGGCGGCGTCGTCCGCTGAGACGTCTCCGGGGCGGTGGAGCCCGGGTGGAGTCCTCGTCTGGGTTCGCAGGCGACCGGTGCCGACCGCCGCGGCGGGCCTCGCCCTCTGTGTCCTGGGTGCGCTGGTCTTCGTACTCGCCCGTCCGGAGACCAGCGCGACCGCCCTGCCCCCGGGGGCTGTTACGACCGCCCCCGACGGCACCGCGTTCACCGAAGGTAGCCCCTCGTCGGCACCGGGATCCCCGGACGGGAGCTCCCTGCCGGGCGCGTCGGGCAGCGGCCCGGACGCCGACGGCCCCGCCGAGCCCTCGGAGATCTCCGGCTCCACCGTCGACGGCGGACAGGCCGACCCCACGTCCTCCGGCACGGGCACGGGCACCGGCACCGGTACCGGCACGGACAACGGTGTCGGCGATGGAACGGACACCGGTACCAGTACCGGCACCGATGCCGGTACCGACCCCACTCCGTCCCCGGACGACTCCTCGACCGGGCCCGCCACGGCCCCCTGGACCACCGACTGCACGTACTACACGGGCAACGGCCGTACCGGCCTGGGCGACCAGGGGAAGAAGGTCACGCAGGCCCAGTGCATCCTGTCGAAGCGCGGGTACGACCTCGGCGGCTCCGGTGTGGACGGCATCTTCGGGGAGAGCACCGAGGCGGCGGTACGCACCTTCCAGAGCGACAGGGGGCTGGACGTCGACGGGGTGGTGAAGCAGGCGACCTGGGCCGCGCTGAGGGCGGCCGAGTGACCCCGGCCGCCCGGGTGCGCCGAGGCCCCGCCCCTGCGGCAGGGTGGAGCAGTAGGCCGGTTGCACCGGAAGAGGCCTGACGCAGCATCAGCAGGTGCACAGGTACACGTAGTTGCTCACGTTCACGTTCCCTGGCTTGTCCGCGGTGATCGACACGAACGACGTCCCGATCGACTTCGTCACCTTCTTTCCCGCACCGCGTCCACCGCTTTCCGTACCGCCTGCGTACCGATCCTCTCGGCCTTCCGCGCGATCACTGCCTGGACTGTTCCAGCGACGACCGCCGCCAGTACGGCTACCTGGTCCCGGCCAACGCCATGGCGGCCGTCGCCCTCGCCGCCCTGGCCGGCCTCGCCGAACTGGCGACGGTGATCGGAGCCCTCGACCTCGCCGCCGACGCCACGGCCCTCTCGGGCGGGATCGCCACCGGGGTACGTACGTACGGGGTGACCGCAGGGGCAGATGCGGCGGTGTACGCGTACGAAGCCGACGGTCTCGGCGGGCAGTCGCTGATGGACGACGCCAACATCCCGGGCCTGCTCTCGCTGCCCTACTCGGCTGGTGCGACCCGGGCGCCCAGCTCTACCTGCGCACCCCCGAGTTCGTCCCCGGCGACGCCAACCCCTGGCACTGCGAGGGCAGTTCGGCCTCCGGCATCGGCAGCCCGCACACCGCGCCGGCCACGTCTGGCCGCTCTCCCTCACCATGCAGGCGCTGACCAGCGACGACGAGGCCGAGCTGGTCCGGCTCGCCGAGCCGCTGCTACGCACCGACGCGGACACCGGCTCCGTGCACGCGGGCTTCCACGTGGACGACCCCGCGACCTGCGCCCGCCCCTGGTTCGGCTTAGGCGACGCCCTCTTCGCCGAGCTGCTCCTCGACCTCACTGGCCGCTCGACGCCACGCCTGCGTCCCCGCCTGCCCACGGCCGAACCGCCCCAGCCGTAAAGCCGCTTACGGCCCTGCCCGCGCAGGCGCTCGCTACCATCTCCGGCGTGTGCGCAAACATCATGGTCGCCGAAGACGACGCGAAGCAGGCCGAACTGGTGCGCCGCTATCTGGAGCACGAGGGACACACCGTCACGGTCGTCGAGGACGGCCGTACGGCTCTCGACCAGGTCCGGCACCAGGAGCCCGACCTGGTCGTCCTCGACGTGATGATGCCCAGGGCCGACGGCCTCGACGTCGTACGGATTCTGCGCGCCGAAAGCCGGGATGTGCCGGTGCTGATGCTGACGGCCCGCAGCACCGAGGACGATCTGCTGCTCGGCCTCGACCTCGGCGCCGACGACTACATGACCAAGCCGTTCAGTCCCCGCGAACTGACGGCCCGGGTACGGACGTTGCTGCGCCGCAACCGGCGCGGCGCCGACCCGGCCCCCGTACCCGCCCCCGCCCCCGACCCCACGCCCGCCCCCGAGCCCGAAGTGGGCCCGGACGACGAGGTGTTGGCGGTCGGCGCGCTCAGGGTCGATCCCGCGCGGCACGAGGTGTCGGTCGGCGGAACGCCCGTCGAGTGCACGCCCGGTGAGTTCCGTATCCTCGCGGCGATGGCTGCCGAGCCCGGCCGGGTCTTCACCAGGGCACGGCTCCTGGAGGAACTGCACGGCTTCGACAAGTACATCAGCGGCCGGACCGTCGACGTGCACATCATGAACCTGCGCAAGAAGATCGAGCGCGCCCCACGACGTCCGGCCCGCATCGTCACCGTCTTCGGCGTCGGCTACAAACTGACGGACCCCGCGAAGAACGCGCGCCATGCGTCGTCCTGACAAGGGGGGCGCGCCGGGTGCCCGGCTGCCGCTCCGCAAGAGCCTGGCGGGGCGGCTGCTGACGGTGTCGGCGCTGGTGGCCTCGTGCTCGGTCGCCGCGACCGCCTGGCTGGCCGTGCAGACGACCTCCGTCGCGATCCGCCAGGAACAGGGGCAGAACCTCAAGTCCGACGCGAAGATCTACGACACCCTCCTCGGGTACGCGGCAACCCACCCCGACTGGGAGGGCGTCGACACCACCGTGCGCGCACTGGCCCAGGAGTCCGGGCGCCGGATCGTGCTCACCACCCAGGGCCGACGCACGTTCGTGGACTCGGCCAACTCCAGCTCCGCGGGTGACAGTTCGGCGTCGGCTGCGCTGGCGCCGCAGCCCTCGGCGGTGGTCGACCCGCTCTCCGTCGACACCGTGCTGGTGCCCGACGCGGCCAAGGCCGGCGCGGACCGCGTCGATCCCCGGGCCGTGGGGCCCTTCCGGCTGCCCGCGAAGGAACGCGCAGCGCTGCGGAAGGCGTCCGCCGGGAGGGTGGAGTGCCTCAGCCGGATGGGAATCGCCGCCGACGTCGTCGAGAGCCCGGGCGGACGGCCCCGCGTCCAGTTCGTGAGCGACGAGACCGAGGGCGGGACCGACAGCGAGATCGACCGGGAACTGGAAGCGAAGTGTCTGGAGTCCTTCCCGGTCGGTCCCACCCCGACCGAGCGGAAGGCCCTGGGCGCCCTCAACCAACTGGCCGACGCCTGCCTGACACGACAGGGCCGTAAGGCTGTGAAACTGAACCTGGACCTGTCCTGGGACCGCAGTTACGCATACGGGCGGGAGGACGCGGTCCCGGGCACCTTGGACGGCCTCGGCGACCGGGAGGCGGCGGCCCTGGCCGCCAAGAGGGCGGAGGACGCCGCGACGGCCGAACGGAAAGCGGCTTCCGGCGGCGCGCTCGACTACACCCCCGCCGAGATCCGCGACAGTGCGTACGACCGGGCCGTCGCCGCCTGTGTCGGCAGCGCCCGCCGGGAACAGCTCACGGGCCATGTCGCCGCGCCCGCACTGCTGTTCATCGACGGTCCCGGTGCCGCCGGCGTACCCGGCCTCGACCTCTCCCGGGCCAACACCGCACGCATCGCCGGCGTCACCGCCCTGGTCCTCGCCCTCACCGTCGGCGCCTCGGTGCTCGCGGGAGCCAGGCTCGTACGCCCGTTGCACGCGCTCACCGGCGCCGCCCAGCGCATGCGGGACGGCCTGGACGCGACACCGGTGCCCGTGCCCGTCGTCTCGGACAACGAGATCGGGCGGTTGACGGCGGCCTTCAACGACATGGCCGCGCACCGGGCCCGGCTGGAGGAGCAGCGCAAGGTGATGGTCAGCGATGTCGCCCATGAGCTGCGGACGCCGCTGAGCAACATCCGGGGCTGGCTGGAGGCGGCCCATGACGGACTGGCCGACCCGGACCCGGCGTTCGTCTCCTCGCTCCTGGAGGAGGCGTTGCAGCTCCAGCACCTCATCAACGACCTCCAGGACCTGGGCGCGGCCGACGCGGGCGCCCTGCGGCTGCACCGAAAACCGGTACGGATCGACGAACTCCTCGGCCAGGCCGCCTCGGCACACCAGGGGTTGGCCGAGACCGCGGGCGTCACGCTCACGGTCCTCACAGCGCCACCGGGCACTGCCCGCCCACCGCTCCTCGAAGCCGACCCCGTACGGCTGCGCCAGGCCGTCAGCAACCTGCTCTCCAACGCGGTACGCCACACCCCGGCCGGCGGCACGGTGACCCTGCGCTCGTACGTCACCGACGCGCGGGACGAGTTCGCCGTGGAGGTGTCCGACACCGGCAGCGGCATCCCGGCGGGCGACCTCCCGTATGTGTTCGACCGCTTCTGGCGGGCGGAGAAGTCCCGCAACCGCAGCACCGGCGGCAGCGGTCTGGGCCTGGCGATCGTCCTCAAGCTCGCCGAGGCCCACGGCGGCACGGTGGACGTGACGAGCACGGAGGGAGAGGGCGCCACCTTCACCCTGCGGCTGCCGACCGCCGATACGGAGGGGACCGCGGCCGGCCCTGATGGGATGACCACGGCGATCTGACAGTTTTCTCACAAGTGGCCGCCAGGCTGGGGGCATGCCCGGAACCTGGTGCGGATCGGCAACCAGGTACGACCAAGCCGGGCTGGAACTGGAGCCCTTACATGTCCCGCCGTCTGACCCTGCGCCCGTTGCGTCCCCTGCGGCTCGCCGTCCTGACCGGCGTCGCGGCCGGCGCGCTGCTCGTCCCGGCCTCCGCGGCCTTCGCCGCCGACCCGACTCCGACGCCGGGCGCGACCGACCTGACCCCGGAGGAGAAGGAGGTCCTGGAGAAGAAGAAGGCCGAGGACGCGAGGGCGGCCGAGGCCGCGAAGGCCGGCAAGGACTACCCGCGGGGCGGTGTCGCCGCGGGCGAGGCCCCGGCCGGCGACAGCACATCCACCCTCGTCGGTTCGGCCACGGGCGCGCTGCTGCTCGCGGGGGCCGGCACCTACGTACTGCGCCGCCGCACCACCGCACGCCGGGACGGCTGACCCGGCAGCACGACCTCTCGTACGAAACGGTGGCGCCGTCCTTCACCGGGCGGCGCCCTGTGCGTTCCGGCGAACCCTCGCACCCTGTCTGGAGCCCGCGTTGTCCCCTGTGCACCGTCCGGCCCTGTCCCGGCCCCGCCTTGCCGTCGCTCTGCTCGCGACCGTCACCCTGCTCACCGGCTGCTCGTCCACCCCTGACCCGGCGGTCCGGGTCGCCCCCAGCGCCAGTGCCGCCGTGACCGCCACGCCGGACGCTCCGCACACCCCGGACGCCCCGGACATCCCAGCGTCCCCTGCCGAGGTCGCCGTCGCCTCGCTGGGGATCAGCAGTCCGCTGATGGAGCTGGGCCTCAACCCGGACGGGACGGTCGAGGTCCCGCCGGCCGAGAAGGGCATGACCGCCGGCTGGTACACGGGCGGTGCCGTGCCCGGTGAGGTCGGCGCGGCCGTCATCATCGGCCACAACGACACCCGCTTCGGCAGGGCCGTCTTCCACGACCTCAAGAAGATCACCAAGGGTGCGGACATCACCGTCACCGACGCGAGCGGTGACGCGGCCCACTTCACCGTCACGGGCACGGAGAGCGTCGGCAAGAACGCCTTCCCCACGGAGAAGGTCTACGGCCCGGCCCAGGACCGTGCTCTGCGGCTCATCACGTGCGACGGCGGCTTCGACGCCCAGGGCCATCCGGTGAACAACCTCATCGTGTACGCGACGCTGACCTGAGGGGCCGTATGCGGAAAACGGTGTGCCGGATTCGTCCTGACGTCACGAGTAACGTCCAAACCGTCCCTGCATGAAGTCTCAAGTAATGGCCACGACTTGGCCGATTGCGCACGCCAACAGTCCCTCCAGCACCTACTCTCCCTCCAAGTCCATGAACGGGGAACAGGGGAACAGGCGAGCTGAGGACAATGGAGCCACTTCGTCCCACGGATCCGGAACAGTTGGGGCCGTACCGTCCTGTCGCGCGACTCGGAGCCGGGGGGATGGGCGAGGTCTTCCTCGCCAAGGACGACCGCCGGCACACCGTCGCCGTCAAGGTCATCCGTCCGGAACTGGCCGCGGGCAAGGCCTTCCGCAACCGGTTCAGCCGCGAGGTGGAGGCGGCGCGGGCGGTGAGCGGCACCTACACGGCGTCCGTCGTGGACGCCGACCCGGACGGTCCCGTCCCCTGGCTGGCCACCACGCACATCCTCGGTCCGACGCTGGCCGAGGCGGTCGAGGCGTACGGGCCGCTGCCACCGAGATCCGTACTGGCCCTCGGCGCCGGACTCGCCGAGGCGCTGATCGCCGTGCACTCCGCGGGGCTGGTGCACCGCGACCTCAAACCGTCCAACGTGCTGCTCTCCGCCGAGGGCCCGCGCGTCATCGACTTCGGCATCGTCCGCGCCACCGACGGCTACGAACTCACCCTCTCCGGCGTGCTGTTGGGCTCCCCGCGGTACATGTGCCCCGAGCACGCCACGGGCGACCCGATGGGCCCGGCGGGGGACGTGTTCTGTCTCGGCTCGGTCCTCGCCTACGCCGCGACCGGCAAGGCGCCCTTCGACGGCTCCTCGGCGGCCACGCTGCTCTACCAGGTGGTGCACGGAACGCCCGACCTGACGGGGGTCCAGGATCCCCTGGACACGATCATCCGGCTCTGCCTGGAGAAGTCACCGGCGGCCAGACCCAGCCCGGACCGTCTCTCGGCGGCCTGCGCGCCCGGCGGCGCCGACGCGCTGGACTGGGAGGGCTGGCTGCCGGAGCCCGTTCTCTCCTCCATAGGACGGCAGGCCGCCGCCCTCATGGACCTGGAGCTCGGGGCCGACGGGAAGGCGGAGGTCCGCGAGCGGGAGGCCGCCCGCGCCGGCGCCACAGCCGCTGCCGGCCCCGGGGGCCGCCGCCTCGACCCGCGCTCCACGGTTCTCCGGACACTCGTCACGGAGCGCCCGCACAGCCCCCACCGCGTCGTCTTCCCCGAGCGGCCCGACCTCCCCGAACAGCCGAAGCCCGGCCCGGCCCGCGAGCAGTCACCGCCGCAACCGCCCGCGCAGTCGCCCGAGCGAGGCGCCCACCGCGCCCGGCGACCGCTCCGGCCGGGCCCCTCCCGCCGCAGGGTTCTCGCCGCCGCCGCGCTCACCCTGGGGACCGGCGCTGCCGCACTGCTCCACGGATCGAACGACAGTTTGAGCAGCGTGGCGACGCCGGCCGGTCCGGCGCCGGAACCGCTGTGGACGTACCGCAGCGACCCTCTGGTCCAGGCACCGGCGGTCTTCTACAAGGGCACTGCCCTGCTGAAGACCCAGTCCGGCACCCTGTTCAGCCTCGGGCTCGCCGACGGTGTCAGTCCCCGGTGGGCCTACCGGGGCATCAGCCAGTCGCCCACCCCGCCCCTCCTCGTCTCGGACGTCGTCGTCGCCCTCGGCACCGGCGCGACCGTCATCGGCGTCGACCCGGTCACGGGCGCCGAGCGGTACGCGCTGGACTTCGGGGCGGACTTCCGGTTCGACACGCTGCTCGGCGGGGCCAACGGCACGGTCACGATCGTCGGACTGCGGTTCGACCGGCAGGACAACCCGGACGGGTCGCGGGGGTCGGCCGCCTCCACGAACGTGGTCCTCGGTACGAATCTGCGGGCCCGCCTGGCCAGGGTCATCCCCATCAGCCCGCAGGACATCGGTCTCGACCTGAAACCGTTCATCGACTCCGGCCACTTCGTCTACCTGGACGGGCTGCACCGTCTGACGGCCCGTAGCAGCGAAGGCCGCGGGAGCGTGCTGTGGAGCCAGCCCATGGCGTCCGAGGCGGAAACCCGGTCGGCTCCGGTCGTGCTCGACGGGACGGTCTTCGCCGCCGACGGCGAGCTTGTCGCCGTGGACCTGGAGACCGGTGTGCTGCGCTGGCGGGTACGGCAGGAGAGGGGCGGATTCGCCTCGGTCGCGGCCGCGGGCGACACGGTGTACTGCACCACGAGGAGCCCGCACGGCGTCCAGGCGTTCGACGCCACCGACGGCTCTCGGCGCTGGTTCCGCGAGATGCCCGAGCTGGACCTGGAGAATCCTCTGATCGCGGGCGCCGGTGCGGTGTTCGTCACTGCGGCGGCCAACAGGAACGGCTTCTACGCGATCGATGCCGAGCGGGGCGAACTGCTCTGGAACTTCACGGACGGCCGGGACACCGGCATCAACGACTGGCAGCTGTCCTGCGCGGCCGGCAGCGCAGCCGACACCGACCACCCGCTGATCGCCCAGCACTTCGACAGGGTGTACGCGCTTCCGATGCCTCGGCGCTGAAGGCATCCGGGAGAACGTGACCCGTCACTGGGCGACTCGGCCCGCGGTCACGCGAAGGTGGTGGTGTGGCTCACGGCTGCTCCCAGGCGTCGGAATCCTCCGCCGGGGTGGTGGAGGCGCCGGGAGTGCCTTCCCCGAAGGACGGCGCCTGGAAGGGGTCGATCTCCGGGGTCGGCGAATCAGTCCTCGCGTGGAACGCGGTCGGTTCCGGCGCGGAGAACAGCGAAGTCAGCTCGATGGAAAATCTCCTGATTCTCGATACGGCACGGCAGATGTCACAGGACGGTCAGCTTGGCGTAGGGAACGATGATCCGTTCCTGACGCCCGCCGAAGTCGACGAGCACTGCGATGCCTTCTTCGACGGTGGTCACCCGGCCGAGGCCGAAGACGTCGTGAGTGACCCGGTCTCCTACCGCGAAATGCTTGGCAGGGGGTGCCACAGGGGCTTTGAAGGGGCTGGTGGCCAGGTGGGCCCGCGTTACCGCTGTCTTTGTCATTGACGCCAGTATGCTCCGCCTTCGGGCCGGCGTGGGCCCGGCTGGTATCTCCATCTTTTGCCAGCCATGCCGGCGCCCGGTCGGCGTACGGGATCGCGCACGGCGTGAAAGCCCGCTCGTTGACGCAGGTTGTGCAGGTCACACGGGGTGCCGAGGGTCGAGTCGAGCCTTCGCGACGGCCCGTCGGGCGGCGGGGGCCTACGCAGAGTAATCGCGAAGAGTTATGAATCGGTAGCCACTCTCCCCGTCAAGCGAGGCATGACGAACACAGAAGCGCCGACCCCCGAAGCGATCGGGGGCGGCGCCTTTGTGCGAATGTCCTGCCGTGCTGGGCCGGCTCAGTACCAGCCGTTGGCCTGCCAGAAGCTCCAGGCCGCGACCGGGCTGCCGTAGCGGTCGTTCATGTAGTCCAGGCCCCACTCGATCTGGGTGGCGGCGTTGGTCTTCCAGTCCGAGCCGGCCGCGGCCATCTTCGAGCCGGGAAGGGCCTGAACCAGGCCGTACGCGCCGGAGGAGGCGTTGGTGGCGTCGACGTCCCAGCCGCTCTCGTGCTCGACGATCTTGCTGAACGCGTTGTACTGCGCGTCGTCCGGGATCAGCTTGTGCGCGATCGCCTTGGCGGCGGAGGCGGAGGCGGTGGTCGCCGCCTCGGCGGGAGCCGCGGTCAGGACCATACCGGCGGTGGCGGCGGCCACGGCGGCGGTGGTGAGGGCCTTCTTCGGGGAGGCGATGGTGCGGGCGATGCGGGAGACGAACACGGAGAACCTTTTTCCTCGGGAGCAGATGCCGTCGCGGGCGAGCCGGTGCCACTCGTGGTGCGTACTGCGTGAGCGGCGGTGACATGCGGCGGCGCCGCGACCCGTGAGGGCTCGTCGGCGCCGTGCGACTGCTCCAGAGAAACAGGCCCGGCGGGCGTCCGCAATCACCCCTTTTGCTAGTTGTGGTCGTATGTGGGCTTGAGGGGCCTTTTGTGACGTGGCTCTCAATGTGCAGGTCAGAGGCGGTTTCTGTGTGGGCATGACACGAGCTTCGGGCTACTAGTCCGCCTCGTAGGTGACGTACGTCCTGTGGGCCGCTTCACGTGGCGGGCGCGTCGAAAGTGACCTGGCTCTCGAAAGCGGCCCGCCGCGTGGCCCGGCGCAGCGACTTGAGGACGGTCGAGCCGAGGGTGATCGTCAGTACGACGGTGAGCACCGCGCGTCCCAGGTCCCAGCCGAGCGAGGTCGCCAGACAGTACGTGACGAAGCGGGCCAGGTTCGTGGCGAGCGGCGCATCCGGCAGGAAGGCGATGTTCGAGGCCAGCTCGCCCATGAAGGGCCAGCCCGCCAGGTTCATGACCGTGCCGTAGGCGACGGCGGCCAGGAAGCCGTAGCCGGAGAGGAGGAGCAGCTCTCCCCGGCCGCGCAGCCGTTCCGCGCCCGGCAGCAGGCCCGCGCCCATCGTGAACCAGCCCATCGCGAGCATCTGGAACGGCATCCAGGGTCCCACCCCGCCCGTGAGCAGCGCGGACGCGAACATGGTCACCGAGCCGAGGACGAAACCGAAGCCGGGCCCCAGTACGCGCCCGCTCAGCACCATCAGGAAGAACATCGGCTCCAGACCGGCCGTACCGGCGCCCAGCGGACGCAGGGCCGCCCCGGCCGCCGCCAGTACGCCGAGCATGGCCACCGCCTTCGGGCCGAGCCCCGACTCGGAGATCGTCGCCGCCACGACCGCGACGAGGAGGACGAGCAGCCCGGCGAAGAGCCAGGGCGCGTCCCGCGCGTGCGCGCTGACGGCGGAGGCGGGCGGCGCGAGGAACGGCCAGCCGAAGCCCGCCACTCCCACGGCACCGACCAGGACGAGGGCGGCGGTGGAGCGCGGCCCGAGACGGACGGCGCGTTGCTTCCCGGCCCCGGTCACCGGAGGGCCTCGCGCACCTGGGCGACCGTGAGCCACCGCTGCGGGGCCAGGATCTTGGTGACCTGCGGTGCGAAGGACGGCGACGCCACGACCACCTCCGCCGTCGGACCGTCGGCCACGACCTCCCCCTCGGCCAGGATCACCACCCGGTGGGCCAGCTCGGCGGCCAGCTCCACGTCGTGCGTGGCCAGCACGATCGCGTGGCCCTCGGCGGCCAGTGCGCGCAGGACGGTGACCAGCCGGGCCTTCGCCGCGTAGTCGAGGCCCCGGGTCGGCTCGTCGAGGAGCAGGAGAGGCGGCCGGGCGGTCAGCACGACGGCCAGCGCGAGCGCCAGCCGCTGCCCCTCCGACAGATCACGCGGGTGCGTGTCGTCCGTGATGCCGGGCAGCAGCTCGGAGACCAGCGCCCGGCAGCTCCCCGGCGCGGCGCCCGCATCGGCGTCGGCCGCCGCGCACTCGGCGGCGACCGTGTCGGCGTACAGCAGGTCGCGCGGCTCCTGCGGTACGAGACCCACGCGGCGTACGAGGTCCCGGGGCGCCGTCCGATGCGGCACGGCGCCGCCGACACGCACCGAACCGGCGGCGGGTTCGACGAGCCCGACCAGCGCGCCGAGCAGCGTGGACTTCCCGGCGCCGTTGCGGCCCATGAGGGCGACGGTCTCGCCGGGAGAGACGGTCAGGCTGACGCGCCGCAGTGCTTCGGCACGGGCGCGGCGGACGGAGAGGGCGTCGGCTTCGGCCGCGTGGGCGGAAGCCGGGGATGGTGGCGGCGGGGTTCGACGGAAGAGCCGGCGGGGAGAGGGTGGGGCCGGGTCAGGTACGGGCGTCCGTGAGGGAGTTGGCGTGGTTGTCGGGTACGGGCGGTCCGCCAGACGCTCCCGCAGCCCGCCGGCGCTGCGGCGGGCGTCGCGGACCGTCAGGGGCAGCGGGGACCAGCCTGCCAGGCGGCCGAGGGCGACCACGGGCGGGTGCACCGGGGAGAGCGCCATCACCTCCGCCGGGGTGCCGACGACCGGGGCGGCGCCGGGGGAGGGGAGAAGGACGATGCGGTCGGCGTACTGGACGACCCGTTCCAGGCGGTGCTCGGCCAGCAGAACCGTCGTACCGAGATCGTGGACGAGTCGTTGCAGGACCGAGAGGACCTCTTCGGCCGCCGCCGGGTCGAGTGCCGACGTCGGCTCGTCGAGGACCAGGACCCTCGGGTGCGGGGTGAGGACGGAGCCGATCGCCACCCGCTGCCGCTGTCCCCCGGAGAGGGTGGCGATCGGGCGGTCGCGCAGGTCGGCCAGGCCCAGCAGATCCAGGGTCTCCTCGACCCGGCGGCGCATCACGTCCGGGGCGAGGCCCAACGACTCCATGCCGTAAGCGAGTTCGTCCTCGACGGTGTCCGTCACGAAGTGGGCGAGCGGGTCCTGGCCCACGGTGCCGACCACGTCGGCGAGTTCGCGCGGCTTGTGGGTACGGGTGTCACGGCCGGCCACCGTCACCCGGCCGCGCAGGGTGCCCCCGGTGAAGTGCGGGACGAGGCCGCTGACGGCGCCCAGAACCGTCGACTTGCCGACCCCCGACGGGCCGACGAGCAGGACGAGTTCACCCTCCGGCACCTCGAAGTCGACGTGCCGGCACGCGGGTTCCACTGCCCCGTCGTAGGTCACGGAGACGTCCTCGAAGCGGATCACGACGGCTCCCTGGGGGTGATGGGGGCGATGGCAGTACTGGTAGGGGGACTTGGGGCGACGAAGGCGGGGAGCAGACCCAGCAGCACCGCAGCCGCCGGCCACAGCGGCAGGGTCGGGGACACCAGCGGTACGAAACCGGGGTGCAGCGCCCCCGCCGAGCCGGTGCCGCCGGCGGAGACGAGGACCATCAGCGCTGCCACCAGCACCCCCGACCCCGCGACCAGCCAAGCCCGTGCGCCCCACACGTCCGGCCGGTACCGGGTGCGCAGGGAACGCCGGCCCCCGAGCCACAGTCCGCCCAGCGCCGCCGCCAGCCCGGCGAGCAGCACCGGCAGCCCGTACGTACCGCCCGACGCGGTCAGCAGCCCGTACGTGCCCGCGCAGACGCCGAGCAGGCCACCCAGGGTGAGCGCGGCGGTCGTACGGCGGACGGTGGCCGGGACGTCGGCGGTGCGGCCGTATCCGCGTGCCTCCATGGCCGCCGCCAGCGCGACCGACCGCTCCAACGCGCCCTCCAGGACCGGGAGCCCGACCTGGAGCAGCCCCCGTACGCCCCGGTCCGGACGGCCGCGCAGCCGGCGGGCGGCGCGCAGCCGCTGGACGTCCGCGATGAGGTTGGGCGCGAAGGTGAGGGCCACGACGACCGCGACACCGATCTCGTACAGCGCGCCGGGGAGGGACTTGAGGAGGCGGGCCGGGTTCGCGAGGGCGTTCGCGGCGCCGACGCAGATGAGGAGCGCGGCCAGCCGCAGACCGTCGTACAGGGCGAACACCAGCCCCTCGGCGGTCACCCGGCCGCCGACGCGCACCCCCTGCGCCCAGTGCGGAAGGGGAAGTTCGGGAAGCGTGACGAGGACGTGCGAGCCGGGGACCGGCGAGCCGAGGACGACGGCGAAGACGAGCCGGATGACGAGGACGGCCAGACCGAGCTTGACGAAGGCGGTGAAGGAGCGGGCCCAGGGGGCGTCGGTGCGGTGCGTGGCGACGACGTAGCCGGCCACGGCGACGAGGAGGCCGAGGAGGAGCGGGTTGGTGGTACGGGTGGCCGCGGTGCCGAGGCCGAGGGACCAGACCCACCAGGCGCCGGGGTGCATGGCCTCGCTGTACTGCCCCCGGCCAGGGCTGCGCGGCGCCGGCGAAGTCGGGTGCGCGGTCGTGCCCCGAAAGGGGCGCGGGGAACTGCGCGACCAGCCCTCACCGGCCCGCAGGTTCATCACCGCTCTTCCGGCGGAGCGCTCAGCCTGCGGCGCCGGGTCTGCCAGATCGCCGCCGCGCCGAGCGCCGCCACGGCCGCGATCCCCGCGAGCAGGCCGACGGACGGGCCGCTGTCCATATCAGACAGGCCGCTGTCCGAGTCCGGGGCGTTGCCTGCGGGCTTGTCCGCCCCCACTGCCTCGCCGCAGCCCGTGCGCGGATAGTCGGCGATCGCGCACAGCAGTGCGCCCGCGTTGTAGCGCAGGGGCCTGGCGACCGAGGCGAGGGCGTCCGCCGTGGTCGCGTCGGGGGAGACGCGGGCGCACGCGGTACGCGTCGCGGGCGGACTCTCCCCGGACGGCGCGTCGGCGGACGTACCGAAGTCGATGACGAGCGCCACCCGCTTCCGGCCCTCCTGTGCGGGCGTCCTGGCGCAGACGACCGCGAACACGGCGTCGCCGCGCGGCCGGGCGGCGTCCTCGGAGTCCTGGCTCACGGCGAAACGGAAACCCTGGACGTCACCGTCGGAGGGCCGGGCGGTCGACGGCCCCTGCGTGGCATAGGTCCACGCACCGCCGTCGCGCTCCCAGAAGGACCAGTAGCGGTATCCGACGGCCTGGGCCTGCCCGGCGCCGACCCAGAGGAGAAGCGCGGCGAGAAGAAGGGGGAGCGTGCGGCGCCGGATCACAGCTGCTGCCTCTTCCGGCGCCCACTGAGCAGGAAGCCGATACCGGCACCGGCGACGAGGAAGACCCCGACGGTCCACAGCGTCCCGAACCCGCTGTCGTCGTCCTTGCTGTCCTTGGCGGCGGCGGGGGTCGGGGAGGCGGAGGCCGGGACGGACGCGGGCGCCGGGCCGGTCGCGTTGAGGAGGGTCACCAGGTCCTGGCCGCCGAAGTCGCGCGGATCGGCGGACGCGGCGTTCGCGGCGAGGATCAGCTGGGCGTAGGCGGCCGGCCCCGCCTGCTTCGCCCACGGCGCGGAGTTGGCCTCCAGCCAGCGCAGCGCGTCGCCGGCCTGCTCGCCCTGGCCGGCGGTCGCGAGGGCGAGGACGGCATCGGCGGTGTTCCCGTAGTCGGGCTGGTCCTCCGCGCCGGCCAGCACGGACGTCAGGTGTCCGTCCTTGGCCAGCGCCTGTACGAGATACGCGGCCCCGTTGCGAGCGACCTGCCCGGGATCGTTCGACCCTTCGCAGGCCGGAGCGGCACCGCTCGGCTTCACGTCCTCCCCGGCGAGCCCCTTCCCCAGCAGGCCGACCACGGCCGCCGCCGTCGCATCGTCGTTGGCGGCGAGTTCGCCCTTCTTGTCCGGCTGGTAGGCGAAGGCGCCCCCGTCGGTCGAGTCGCAGGGCAGAGTCAGCTTCAGCAACAGCTCGTACGGCGACTTACCGCCCTTGGCGACCTCGCCGGGCTTCTCACCGGCGGCGGCGAGGGCCCCGACGACCACGGAGGTCGAGTTCGCGTCGCTGGCCCCGCCGGCCGCGTACCCCCAGCCACCGTCCGCGTTCTGCACGGACTTCAGCCAGGCGACGGCCTTGCCGACCACCGCGTCCTGTCCGCCGAGGGCGGCAAGCGCCTGGACGGCGGCGCCGGTGCTGTTGGTGTCGACGAGGGTCTTGGCATCGCAGGGTGAGCCGGCATCGCTCCGGAAAGGCGCGAAGGCACCGTCGGCGCACTGCTGCCCGGCCAGCCAGTCCACGGCCGAGGAGACGGGCCTCACCCCGACGGTGTTCTGGGCGAGCAGAGCGAGGGACTGACGCCAGACACCGTCGTAGGTGGGATCGGCGGTGCCGTAGAGCCCGGCGGGAAGGGCGGCGGAGGGGGACGGCGAGGCGGCGGACGCCTGACCGGCGGTCAGAGCGAAGACGGCGATGACGGCCAGAGCCGCTGGACTGCGGCGGACATTCATGATCGGCGGATGCCTCTCCCTGCGGGGAGACGGGCAGCACGGGACACCCCGGGCGGCTCGGCTCCGTATGCCTCGACGGTGCCGTACACCGGCGGACCACCGGTGACACGAGCCGGTCACGGTCCGCACGGGGCAATCCGGCTCACAGCCCCCGGCGGATCGCCGGGCTGCTCACGGTTGCGGGTCAGCGCCGGAATTGCACCGGCTTCCCCCCGTACGGGTGTGATGACGACCTCGCCACTGTACCGGCCTGCGGCGACGGGCTGAGAGGGCCCTGTGGACGGAGATAGGTCACAGCATGAGGACGGGGAGACTGCTCGGCTCGGGGCGCACGGCTGACGTCTACGAGCTCGACGAGCCGGCGTGGGTACTGCGCCGCTACCGGGACGGGTTCGGCGACGCGGCGGCGGAGGCGGACGTCATGGAGCACGTACGAGGCCACGGATACCCCGTCCCCGAGGTGCGCGCGGCGACCCGGACCGACCTGGTCCTGGAGCGGCTGTCCGGCCCGACGATGCTGGAGGCGTGCGAGGACGGGCTGCTGGACGCGCGCGAGAGCGGCGAGATGCTGGCGGCGCTCCTGTACGGCCTGCACGCTGTCCCGCCCCGGGACCCGGCCTCTGAACCCGGGACCCGCGTCCTCCACCTCGACCTGCATCCGGAGAACGTGATCGTCACTCCCCACGGCCCCCGGGTCATCGACTGGGCGAACTCGGAGGAGGGCACGCCGGGTCTGGACCGGGCCATGTCCGCCGTGATCCTGGCCCAGGTCGCGGTGTCCGCCGGCCCCTTGGCGGAACCGGCCCGCGCGATGCTGACCGCCCTGCTGAAAGCCCCGTCCGCCGTGCCGGAGGCGGCCCGGACTGCGGAGGGTCTGCCGGAGGCACGCAGGCGGCGCGCGGTGAACCCGACGATGAGTCGGAGCGAGGTCGAACTGCTGGGAGCGGCAGAGGAGCTGATCCGTACGCTGCTGCCGTGAAGCCTGCCCGGCGGGTCCGTCCGGGTCGCGCGTCACACGGCCACGTAGGTCACCGGCTCGCTCCCCGTCACTGCCTCCGCCTGGCCCAGTTTGACCAGTCGGCGTACGTGGGCCTCGGCCTCCGATACCGCGATGTTCCGTGATCCCGGGGGGATTTCGTCCCAGGGGCGGTTCCACTCCATACGTTCCGCCAGCTGCCAGGGGGTGAGGGGAGTGGTGAGGAGGGCACGGAGGCCTGCCAGGCGTTCGTCGTGGTGGTCCAAAAGTTCCTGTACGCGGACCGTCGCGTCGGGGAAGGCGTGGCGGTGGGCCGGGAGTACCTCCGCCGGGGACAGGCGGCCGATGCGCTCCAGGGAGTCGAGGTAGTCGCCAAGGGGGTCCCCCCGGTCGAGCGAAGTCGAGACTGGGGGAGGGTCGGCGATCGTCGTGTCTGCCGGGTCCTCGTACAGGCCGATGTGCGGGGTGATCCCGGGGAGGAGGTGGTCGCCCGAGAACAGGCGGCCGTTGCCGGGGAGCCCGGCCGGGTGGGTTTCCTCCAGGTGGAGGCAGACGTGACCCGGGGTGTGGCCCGGTGTCCAGATCGCGCGCAGGCGGCGGCCTGGGAGGGCGAGGAGTTCGCCGGGGACGATCTCGCGGTCGGGGAGTGCGGGGGAGAAGCCGGGCAGGGTGCCGAGGGAAATCGCGCCCAGGGCCGCCACGTGGTCGGCGGGGGCTCCTGCCGCCGCCAGCTTCGCCGTCATGTACGTGTACCAGCGCTCGGGACGGTTGTCGCGCGTCCGCCGCACGAGCGAGATGTCGGCCTCGTGCATCGCGATCCACGCCCCGGACACCTCACGGACCCGGCCCGAGAGGCCGTGGTGGTCCGGGTGGTGGTGGGTGATCACGATGCCGTGGATCTCGCCGGCCGAGGTGCCGCACGCCGACAGGCCCTCGGCGAGCGTGTCCCAGGACAGCGGGTCGTCCCAGCCCGTGTCGATGAGCACCGGTCCGATGTCGGTGTCGACGACGTACACGAGTGTGTATCCGAGGGGATTGTTCGGAATGGGGACCCGGAGGGACCGTACGCCCCCGCCGTGATCGGTCACCTGCGTCGACACCTGTGTCATGGGCTCCCCTGTGGCTGGGCTGCCAGCCACTATAACTAGAACCGGTTTCAATGGGAGCCCGAGTCACTTGCCTCGTAGTGCTGCGAGAGCTGTGGACTCCTCGGAGGGGAACTGGTAACTGTCTCCGTATCTATCTGACGATCCGTCAGAGACGGTACCCGGAGAGGCAGTCGGCGAGAGGCAGTCGGCCATGACCGAGCTCGTGGAACACGGACAGCTGTTCATCGGCGGGGAGTTGACCGACCCCCTCGGCAAGGACGTCATCGAGGTCATCTCCCCGCACACCGAGGAGGTCATCGGCCGCGTGCCGCACGCCTCGACGGCCGACGTCGACCGGGCCGTCGCCGTCGCGCGCACCGCCTTCGACGAGGGGCCCTGGCCGCGGATGACCCTCGACGAGCGGATCGCCGTCGTCACCCGCATCAAGGACGGGATCGCCGCACGGTACGAGGAGATCGCCCGCGTCATCTCCTCCGAGAACGGCTCCCCGTACTCCTGGAGCGTCCTCGCCCAGGCCCTCGGCGCGATGATGGTGTGGGACTCGGCGATCACGGTCGCCCGCGACTTCCCGTACGAGGAGTCGCGCGACGGAGCCCTCGGCCGCATCCTCGTCCGGCGCGAGCCGGTGGGCGTCGTCGCCGCAGTGGCCCCCTGGAACGTCCCGCAGTTCGTCGCGGCGGCCAAGCTCGCGCCCGCGCTGCTCACCGGCTGCACGGCGGTCCTGAAGCCGTCGCCCGAGTCGCCCCTCGACGCGTACATCCTCGCGGAGATAACGAAGGAGGCCGGACTGCCGCCCGGCGTTCTCTCCATCCTCCCCGCCGACCGCGAGGTCAGTGAGTACCTCGTCGGGCACCCCGGCATCGACAAGGTCTCCTTCACCGGCTCGGTCGCCGCCGGCAGGCGCGTGATGGAGGTCGCCGCACGTCATCTCACCCGTGTGACGCTGGAGTTGGGCGGAAAGTCGGCGGCCGTCGTCCTGCCCGACGCCGACCTCGACACCACCGTCCCCGGCATCGTCTCCGCCGCCTGGATGAACAACGGCCAGGCGTGCGTCGCCCAGACCCGCATCCTGCTCCCGCGCTCCCGCTACGACGAGTTCGCGGACGCCTTCACCCAGGCCGCGAGCGCGCTGGTGGTCGGCGACCCGCTCGACCCGGCGACCCAGGTCGGCCCGCTGGTCGCCGAGCGCCAGCAGCAGCGCAACCTCGACTACATCCGCATCGGCCAGGAGGAGGGCGCGAAGATCCTCACCGGCGGCGGACGCCCTGCCGGCCTCGACCGCGGCTGGTACGTCGAACCGACCCTCTTCGGCGATGTCGACAACTCGATGCGCGTCGCCCGCGAGGAGATCTTCGGCCCGGTCATCTGTCTGCTCCCGTACGGCGACGAGTCCGAGGCCGTGAAGATCGCGAATGACTCCGACTACGGGCTCTCCGGCAGCGTGTGGACGGCCGACGTCGCGCACGGCATCGAGATCGCCCGGCAGGTCCGTACCGGCACGTACTCGGTGAACACCTTCAGCCTCGACATGCTCGGCCCGTTCGGCGGCTACAAGAACTCGGGGCTTGGGCGGGAGTTCGGGCCCGAGGGGTACGGCGAGTACCTGGAGCACAAGATGATCCACCTCCCGGCCGGCTGGGAGGGGTAGCGGCCATGGGCGACCGCTGGCACGTGGAGGTGGACCGCTCGCTGTGCATCGGCTCGGCCCAGTGCGTCCACCGGGCCCCGGACGGCTTCCGCCTCGACAGCGGGATGCAGTCCCACCCGGTCGAACCGGACACGGACGCGAACGAGAAGGTGCTTGCGGCGGCGGAGAACTGTCCGGTGGAGGCGATCATGATCACGCTGCTGGAGGGCGGGGAGGCGGTGTTTCCGCCGGAGGAGTAGGCGGCGTAAAAATCCCCCAAAAGAGTACCATATGCATAGATAAGGTATATTATGGAAGTCGGCCTACGGGGCGAGTGAGGGAGTTCAACCGTCGTAGCCGACTCCGGCGAGACGCTTCGGCATCCGCTGGGGCCGACATTGACGGTAGGGCTGAGAGGCTGGACGGCAGTGGTTGGGCCGGAAGGCGACCCCCAGAACCTGATCCGGGTAAACACCGGCGCAGGGAACCCGTCTCGTAGGTCCTTTTCCGCGCCCGGAGCGCGCTGGACTGCTCGGGCCACCGAACGTCCGGTTCCTCACCGGCTCGGCTGGGTGTCACTGGAGATGGTGCAGAAGTCTGCGTACTTCGTCTGCCAAGGGGTCTTCCAGTAGTTCCAGGAGTCGCAGCGCCTCAGTGAGAGCCGCGCGGGCTTCGGCTCGGTGCGACTCGATTCGCAGGCGTCCCAGTTCCACAAGCGAGTGGGCGAGGCCGGGGCGGTCGTCTGTCCTGCGCCGGAGCGTGACGGCTTGGCTGTACCAGTCGGCGGCGGACTCCAGGTCCTGCAGTCGCCCGTTGGCGTCCCCCAGCTGGTGGAGGGCTGCTGCCTCTGTCAGTAGGTCGTTCGCCACCCGGGCCAGGTGCAGTGCAGCCAGGCAGTGCTCGCGTGCCTGCTCCGGTTTGCCGAGTGCCAGACTGATCGTGCCGAGTTCGTTCCGGCTGATTGCCTGACTGCGCTGGTCATCCTCGTGTCGGTGTTGCTCCAGGGCCCGCTTCTGCTGGACGTAGGCCTCTTCGTAACGGCCAGCGACACGCAGTGTCCATGCGAGGTTGTAGGTGGCGATGCTCTCCCACTTCAGGTCGCCCGTCCTGCGACTGAGGTTCAGCGCGGCTGTGAATCGTTCGGCAGCCTCGGCATGGCGTCCGACTGCGCCCGCCGCTCCGCCCAGGCAGATCAGGGCCCAGGTCTCTGCCCAGTCATTCCTGTCCAGGCGAGCGGCCTGTAGAGCGGTGATGGACAGATCGTGGCGGTAAGCGTGATGGTGGCGGACCACGAGGTAGTAGATGAGGGCTATCGGAACCTTCCACGCCATGTCGTGCATGCGGTGCCTCATTGCCTGGTCGACGGCGGCGGCCAGGTTGACGATCTCCGCATCACACCAGGCAAGGGCTCCTGCGTTGTCGGCGAAGTCAGGCTCAGACGGTGGCGTGCCTTCCTCGTCCATTGGCACATGTGAGCGTTGCGGAACCAGCAGCCGGTCGGCGCGGTCGCAGTGGCGGAGATAGTGGAGGAGTTCGCGCCGCACCGCTGCGTCGCGCTCACTCTCCGGTTCCTCGGCCAGGACGCGTTCCTGGGCGTAGTCGCGGATCAAATCGTGGAACCGGAACCGTCTGTCCGACACCTCTTCTAACAAATTGTCCGACTTCAAGGCGCGCAGAAGACGAAGAGCGGCGTTGCGTGGTACGCCGATCAGTGCGGCTGCGGAGTCGGTGGAGAAGTCGGGTCCCGCGTGGAGGGCAAGAAGCCGGAAGGCGCGTGCCTTGGCCGGGGTGAGTCCGTTGTACGACCATGAGAGCACCAGATGCATTCCCGTCTCTTCGTCCGGACTGGACAGGGTCGAAAGCCGGTTGGCGGTGTTGGAGAGGTCCTGAACCAAGGCTGTGACGTCGTCAGGTGTACGGGCTTGTTGCGCGGCGATCCGGACAGTGAGGGGCAGACTCCCGCACTGACTGATCAAGTCAGTGATCTGCTGGCTTTCGGCCTGTCCGGACATGAGGGAGAACAGCGTGACGGCGTCGCGTTGGGGCAGTGGCCGTAAGGTCATGCAGCTGGCTCCCTGGGTTATTTCCAGAGCTTCCAGGTTGCTGCGGCTGGTGACGACAGTGCAGCATCCGGGGGCGCTCGCCAGGAGGGGCAGTACCTGGTCGATCCTACGTGCGTTGTCAGCGATGATCAGCATCCGTCGGCCGTGCAGCAAAGAACGGAATTTCGCGGCCATGGCGTCAAGATTGCCCAGCAGATTGTCCATGGGCGCGTCCAGGGCCAGCAGAAAGGAGTGCAGCGCCTCTTCGGGCCGTTGCGGTGGCAGACTGTGGTAACCACGCAGGTCCGTGTACAGCTGACCATCCGGGAATTGTTCCATTGCCTGATGAGCCCACCACACCACCAGCGCGCTTTTGCCGACCCCGGCCTGTCCGGACACCACGGCTAGACTGCTTTCCTGGCGAGCCGTCGTGTTCAGGCGGTCGATCTCCGCGGCGCGATCGGTGAAGCACGTGGCGGCTCGCGGCAGCTGATGGGGGGCGGGACTTTCGGCCCTGGCCAGTGGCCCGGCGAGGGAACCTGCGTCGACCTCGTTCGCTCGACCTGCCGACCGCTCCCCTCCAGAAGATCCCCTGTTCGCATCCATACCGCCGGCTCCCCTCCCCGCGCTTCCCCGCGTGCGACATGGCTTGTCCGCGAAGGTGATATGCGTCGACTTGCCTGGTGCGAAACGCCCGGCACCCGATGCCTTTCGCTGCAACATGTGCAAGCAGAACGGGCCAGGCCGCGCCACCGGCGGGCTGCACGCCGCTGCGCCGTGGCTGAGAGTGGGGCTGTCGGCGCTGGCGTCATGGCCCGAGCAGATCTCCACGAAGCGGGTACTGGGCAAGATGCTCGGTGTCCGACTGCCAGTGACGGAGCCGACTATGGACTTGCGGAGCTCCAGGCCGTGGGAACGATGAGCCCCGTCGCCAATGGCGCGTTTGGTTCGCTCACCCGCACCAGTCCGGTTGGTGCCGAACCGCGGGCGTCCGAGAAGCTGACGGTGCCGCCTGAGAAGGTTCTGCGGTCGAAGTCGACTGTGGCGCCGATGAAGGCCGCACTGTCGAAGTCGACCGTTCCGCCGGAGAACGTCGTACCCGTGAACTCGACACGGCCGTCGGAAAACGCAGCTCTGGTGAACCTGACTCTGCCACCTGAGAAATCGGCGCCGATGAAGCCGACTCTGCTGCCTGAGAACTCCGAGAAGTCGAAATCGACCGTGCTCCCGGAAAAAGCAGCCCCGTTAAATTCGACCTTTCCGCCCGAAAATGTTGCGGCGGTGAAGTTGACAGTGCTCCCGGAGAACTCCACGCAGACGGCGGTACCGCCGGCGAATGCTCCGTTGAAGGAGACTGTGCCACCGGAAAACTGGGCGCTGCTGAAGTCGACTGTGCCGCGGGAAAACCTGGCACCACTGAAGTCGACTGTGCCGCGGGAAAACCTGGCGCTGCCAAATTCGACTGTTCCCCCGCAGAAGGACGCGTCGGTGAAGTCGACCGTTGCCCCGGAGAAGGACGCGTCGGTGAAGTCGACCGTTCCTCCGGAGAACAGTACGCCGCCGAATGAGACGCTGCGCCCGGGGAACGTCGCGTTGGTGAACCTGGCTGTGCCGCCCGAGAAGGTCGAGTGGGAGAAGTCGCCGCCGTCGAACAGGACGCCGGTGAAGTCGAGGTCTTGACCTTGCCACGAGTGCTGATGCTCGACGGGCAACCGTAGATGGTCGCGGATGAGCCTGATGACGGTGTGTCGGACTTCCCGAAGGGCCAAGTAGGTGCGTTGGGCTTCCGTATCGCCCGCCGGGAGATCGATCTCCGCGACATAGGGGAGTCGCAGGTAGGCGCACAGGACATCGATACAGGTCTGCCGGAGCGCGTGGGTAGGAGCGTCGTCGGCGAGTCCAGCCAGGGCGTGGACACCGCCGAGGCGGACGGCAGCGGATTCGTTGCCGAGCTGCGACACGGCGGTGGTGAAGCGCTCGGTGTGCAGGCGGGTGGTTTCGCGCAGAGCGCCGTCCTCGTCGACGCGCTGGCGTCGGTAGGCGACGACCAGGGCGACCAGGGCACCCGCGCCCGCGACGACGCCGAAGGACAGTTTGACGAGGTCGAAGAGGGTGCCGGAGTCGAGGCGGGGTTCGGGCTTGAGCCCGCGAGCGTCGAGCAGACCCCAGGCGATCGAGAAAACCGAGGCCGCAACCAGAACGGCGGTGGCGAAGGCAAGAACGAGGGCGAGGCCGACCGGCCAGAGGCGCAGACCGCGCCGTTCGGTCTGGCGCTTGGGCAGACGAAGGTTCACCCATGTCAAGACTGCCCTTGCCTGCTTCTGGTTGCGGTCCTTCCCGTGTCGCTCGGCAGCGGGGAACTCGCTTTCATGCTGTCGACTGGACGAGGCGAAGTCTGAACTAGACCAGTGAACTCCGCAGCTTCGGGTGATCCGAAAGTTGGGTCAGCTGTGAGTCTCAGGGTCCGTCAGGTCGATCAGCCGGCACACCGTCTCGATGTCGATCTTCACCTGAGCGATCGAGGCGCGGCCGGACAGCCAGGTGATCAGCGCCGAGTGCCAGGTGTGCTCGATGACGCGGACCGCCGAGAGCTGCTCGGGCGTCGGGTGGCCCTGGCCGGGGTCGCCCAGGCCCATCGAGTCCAGAATGATCGCCGTCGTCTGCCGGGAGACCTGGTCGACCTCCGGTGAGACACTGCGGTCCGCGAAGGTCAGCGCCCGCACCATCGCGTCCGCCAGATGCGGCTCGCGCTGGAGGGCGCGGAAGGCACGCATCAGCGTCTCCGCCACCCGCTCCGCCGCCGTCTCGCCCGTCGGGGGCTTCTTGCGCAGCGTGCCGTGCATGTGTTCCAGCTGGTCCTGCATCGTGGCGACCAGCAGATGGACCTTGGACGGGAAGTACCGGTAGAGCGTGCCGAGCGCGACCTGCGAGGACTCCGCGACCTCCCGCATCTGCACCGCGTCGAAACCACCCCGGCTCGCCAACTGCGCGCTCGCGTGCAGAATCCGGCGCCGACGGGCCTCCTGCCGCTCGGTGAGCGGAGCGGCGGGCGGCAACGCGGCCGGCATCGAGCCGGACGGGCCCGGCGTCGGACGGGACGGAGCTGACGTCGAGCCGGGCGGGCCTGACGTGGAACGGGACGGGCCTGACGTGGAACGGGGCGGAGTTGACGTCGAATCGGGCGGGCCTGACGTGGAACGGGGCGGAGCTGACGTCGAGCCGGGCGGGCCTGACGTGGAACGGGGCGGAGCTGACGCCGAATCGGGCGGGCCTGACGTGGAACGGGGCGGAGTTGACGCCGAGCCGGGCGGGCCTGACGTGGAACGGGGCGGAGCTGACGTCGAGCCGGATGGGCCTGACGTGGAACGGGGCGGAGTTGACGCCGAGCCGGACGGGCCCGGCGCCGAGCCGGACGGGCCCGGCGTCGAGCCCGGCGTCTTGTCGGGCGTCGAGCCGGACGGGCCCGGCGTCGAGCCCGGCGTCTTGTCGGGCGTCGAGCCCGGTCGCGCCGTATGTGCTTCCACCTTCGCGTCGCCAGGCATGGGTCCCGTTCCGTGACAGTCGGTGATCGCTCGGTCATCGCACGGCGATCAGTCAGTCGTGTGTCAGCAAACAGTCAGCATGGCACGTCCGCCCTGCGCGTCCGCCGTGGCGCGAATCACCTGATCCACCGCTCACAGCCGAGGTGCCTGCCGGTAGATTCGGAGCCTCCTGAACGATCAAGTCTGAAACTTGTTCTAGATTAGCGTCCCGTCGTAGTCTCGCGGGAAACCGTGGGGAGAAGGGGGCCGGGAGTGACGGCCGAGGCCAGCGAGGCAGGCCCTCCGGGGGATCCTGCAGCGGACGGCGAGCGACCGCTCAACATTGCGCTTCTGACCTATAAGGGGAACCCGTTCTGCGGCGGCCAGGGCGTCTACGTACGTCATCTGTCGCGCGAGCTCGCCAGGCTCGGCCACCGCGTCGAGGTCATCGGCTCGCAGCCGTACCCCGTGCTGGACGTACTCGACGGGTCCAGAGCCGGTACCAGCCCCGACCCCGTCCTCACCGAGCTGCCCAGTCTCGACCTGTACCGGCACCCGGACCCGTTCCGCACTCCGGGGCGTGACGAGTACCGCGACTGGATCGACGCGCTCGAAGTCGCCACGATGTGGACCGGGGGCTTCCCCGAACCGCTCACGTTCTCCCTCCGGGCGCGCCGCCAACTGCGCGCCCGACGCGGCGAGTTCGACGTGGTGCACGACAACCAGACGCTCGGGTACGGCCTGTTGGGCGACATCGGCGCCCCGCTCGTCACGACGATCCACCACCCCATCACCGTGGACCGGCAGTTGGAACTGGACGCGGCCGACGGCGTCCACCGCCGTATGTCCGTACGGCGCTGGTACGGCTTCACCCGTATGCAGAAGCGAGTGGCGCGCCGTCTGCCGTCGGTGCTCACCGTCTCGGGTACGTCACGCCAGGAGATCGTCGACCACCTCGGCGTACGGGACGACCGCATCCATGTCGTGCACATCGGCGCGGACACCGACCTCTTCTCACCCGACCCGGCGGTACGCCGGACACCGGGCCGCATCGTGACCACGTCCAGCGCGGACGTTCCCCTCAAGGGGCTGGTCTTCCTCGTCGAGGCGCTTGCCAAGGTACGTACGGAGCACCCCGCGGCCCACCTCGTGGTCGTCGGCAGGCGTGCCGAGGACGGGCCCGTCGCCCAGGCCATCGAGCGGTACGGCCTCGAAGGGGCCGTCGAGTTCGTCAAGGGCATCTCCGACGCGGAACTCGTCGACCTGGTGCGCTCGGCGGAGATCGCCTGCGTACCGTCCCTGTACGAGGGCTTCTCGCTCCCGGCGGCCGAGGCGATGGCCACCGGCACGCCCCTGGTCGCCACCACCGGCGGAGCGATCCCGGAGGTCGCCGGCCCCGACGGCGAAACCTGCCTGGCGGTCCCACCGGGCGACCCCGGAGCCCTGGCCACAGCCCTGGCCGCCCTCCTCGCCGACCCGGAACTGAGGGCGCGTCTGGGCCAGGCCGGCCGCGAGCGCGTACTGGCCCGCTTCACCTGGGCCCGGGCGGCGGAGGGCACGGCAGCCCACTACCGCGAGGCGATGGCCCGCTCCGCAGGCCCGGCCCCCAGCCCTCCAGGCCGTTCCGCTTCGATGCCGACGTCCGCCCCCACCCCCAACGTGACCCCCGACCGCGAAAGCAGGACTTCGTGCTGACCGTCGACTTCACCCGGTTCCCGCTCGCCCCGGGCGACCGCGTCCTGGACCTCGGCTGCGGAGCCGGTCGGCACGCGTTCGAGTGCTACCGGCGTGGCGCCCAGGTCGTGGCGCTCGACCAGAACGGTGAGGAGATCCGCGAGGTCGCCAAGTGGTTCGCGGCGATGAAGGAGGCGGGCGAGGCGCCCGCCGGGGCCACCGCGACGGCCATGGAGGGCGACGCCCTGGCGCTGCCGTTTCCCGACGAGTCCTTCGACGTGGTGATCATCTCCGAGGTCTTGGAGCACATCCCGGACGACAAGGGCGTACTCGCGGAGATGGTCCGGGTGTTGAAGCCCGGCGGCCGGATCGCGATCACCGTGCCGCGCTACGGACCCGAGAAGGTCTGCTGGTCCCTCTCCGACGCCTATCACGAGGTCGAGGGCGGCCACATCCGCATCTACAAGGCGGACGAACTGCTCGCGAAGATCAGGGAAGCCGGTCTCCGTCCCTACGGCTCGCACCACGCCCACGCCCTCCACTCCCCGTACTGGTGGCTCAAGTGCGCGTTCGGAGTGGACAACGACAAGGCGCTGCCGGTGCGCGCCTACCACAAGCTGCTGGTCTGGGACATCATGAAGAAGCCGCTGGCCACCCGGGTCGCCGAGCAGGCGCTGAACCCGCTGATCGGCAAGAGTTTCGTGGCGTACGCGACCAAGCCGCACCTCCCGGACCTTCCCGAAACCGGTACCGGCTTCGGGAAGGTGGCCGCCAAGTGACCACCCCCCGGACAGAACACCTCGTCCTGCCCGGGGTCCTCACCGCCGAGCAGGCCGCCGTCACCGTCCGCGGAATTCTCGCGGAGCAGCGGGAGGACGGGGCCATTCCGTGGTTCCGGGGGCACCATCTCGACCCGTGGGACCATACCGAGGCCGCGATGGCCCTGGACGCGGCCGGCGAGCACGAGGCCGCCGAGCGGGCGTACCTGTGGCTGGCCGCCCACCAGGTCGAGGACGGCTCCTGGTACGCCGCGTACGCCGACGGGGACGCGGGCGCGGTCACCGACCGGGGCCGGGAGAGCAACTTCGTCGCCTACATAGCCGTCGGCGTCTGGCACCACTACCTCGCCACCGGCGACGACACGTTCCTGGACCGGATGTGGCCGACGGTGTTCGCCGCCGTCGAGTTCGTCCTTCAGCTCCAGCAGCCCGGCGGTGAGATCGGGTGGAAGCGTGAGGACGACGGCACGGATCTCAAGGACGGTCTGCTGACCGGGAGTTCGTCCGTCCACCACGCCCTGCGCTGCGCCCTCGCCATCGCTGATCAGCGCGAAGAGCCGCAGCCCGACTGGGAGTTGGCGGTGGGCGCGCTGCGGCACGCCATACGCCGGCACCCTGAGCGGTTCCTCGACAAGGACCGCTACTCGATGGACTGGTACTACCCGGTCCTGGGCGGCGCGTTGGCGGGCACGGAGGCCAAGTCCCGTATAGAGGAGGGCTGGGAACGCTTCGTCGTCCCCGGACTCGGAGTGCGCTGTGTTGTGCCCAACCCGTGGGTGACGGGCGGCGAGTCGGCCGAACTGGCCCTGGCGCTCTGGGTGGTGGGCGAGTCCGACCGGGCTCTGGAGATCCTCCAGTCGATCCAGCATCTGCGGGACGCGGACAGCGGTCTGTACTGGACGGGGTACGTGTTCGACGTCGAGGCGCTCTGGCCGCGTGAACGAACCACCTGGACGGCCGGTTCACTGCTCCTGGCGGTCGCCGCACTCGGCGGCCACGAGGCGACCTGCGCGGTCTTCAGCGGTGAGCTGCTGCCGAGGGGGCTGGACCCCGACTGCTGCGAGTAGCCGGCTCCTGCCGTCGGCCGGTGCTCAGCGCCGGCCGACCCGGCTGATGGCGTGTCCCACGAACAGGTAGACGACGGCGGCCAGTCCGTACCCGGCGACGACCCGCGCCCACTGCTCGTCGAACGTGAACAGATCGTACGACCAGCCCGCCAGCCAGGTAGCCGCGTCGTGGATGAACTCCACGAAGCCGTTCGCGCGGTCCGCGTCCAGCAGGTACATCAGAATCCAGAGGCCGAGGATGAGGGCCATGATGTCGGCGGCGATCGCGAAGATCGCGCCGGACCGGTTGGTGCTGCGACGCGTTTCAGGGGACATGTCCTTCGAGTTTCCTGTCTAGCCCAAATGAAACCAGACCGAAAGCTCAGGAGTTGAGCTCGGCGAGCACCCGCAGGGTGTGCGGGTCGGGGGAGAGGACGAGCAGGTCGGTCACCGGCCCCTTGCGCCACAACTCCAGCCGCTCCGCGATCCGTTCACGCGGCCCGACGAGGGAGATCTCGTCGGCGAAGGCGTCCGGCACGGCCAGCACCGCCTCCTCCCGCCGCCCGGCGAGGAACAGTTCCTGGATCCGCCGGGCCTCCTCCTCGTACCCCATGCGGGCCATCAGGTCGGCGTGGAAGTTGCGGGCCGCGTGCCCCATCCCGCCGATGTAGAACCCGAGCATCGTCTTGACGGGCAGCAGCCCTTCGGCGACGTCGGCGCAGACCCGGGCCTGCGCCATCGGCGCCACGAGAAACCCCTCCCCGGCACCGCTCAGCGGCTCCTCGTACACGCCGGCCCGCAGCGGGGACCAGTACAGGGGCAGCCAGCCGTCGGCGATGCGGGCGGTCTGGGCGATGTTCTTCGGCCCCTCCGCGCCGAGCAGCACGGGGATTCGGGCGCGCAGGGGATGGGTGATCGACTTGAGCGGCTTGCCGACGCCGGTCCCGTCCGGGCCGTCGTAGGGCAGGGGATGGAAGCGCCCGGTCAGCTCGACGGCGGCCTCGCGCCTGAGGACCTGGCGTACGACATCCACGTACTCCCGGGTCGCGGTGAGCGGCGACTTCGGGAACGGGCGCCCGTACCAGCCCTCGACGACCTGTGGGCCGGAGAGACCGAGCCCGAGCAGGACGCGTCCGCCGGAGAGGTGGTCCAGGGTGAGGGCGTGCATCGCGGTGGTCGTCGGCGAGCGGGCAGCCATCTGGGCAACCGCCGTACCCAGCTTGATCCTTGATGTCTGAGCCGCGATCCAGGTCAGTGGGGTGAACGCGTCCGAGCCCCAGGACTCGGCGGTCCACACGGAGTCGTAGCCGAGCCGTTCGGCCTCCTGGGCGAGCGGTACGTGGTCCGGGGAGGGGCCGCGACCCCAGTAGCCGAGCGCGAGACCGAGCCGCATACCTGCCTCCTGACGGTGCGTCAGCTATGGAGTGATGGCGGCGACTGTACGACAACGGCCCCCCGCCCGGAAGGGCAGGGGGTCGCGGCCCGCGCAGAGCGTTCGGCGCTATCCGCGCTGGATGCCGGAGGTGTCCTGCAGAACGCCCCGACGGCCGTCCTGCGTCTGGGCGATGAGGCCCTGGCCGCGCTGCTCCACCGCCAAGTACCAGGTGCCGGGTGCCAGTTCGGCGATCGGCGTCGGCGAACCGTCCTCCGCGAACAGTGCACGCGGCACCGGCACGGCGAACCAGAACGGGGAGAACTCCGCGGCCGGCGGCTGCGCCTGCTGCGGCTGACCGGCACCGGCGCCCGCACCGAAGGGCTGACCGGCCTGCGGCTGGCCGCCGTACGGCTGCTGCGGCGCGCCGGCGCCCGGGTAGCCGTAGCTGCCCTGGGGCTGGCCGCCGGGGTAGGGCTGGCCGCCGCCGTAGGGCTGCGGGGCGGGCGGCTTGGGGGCGCCCACCAGGGCGCCCTTGAGGGCCGGGACCAGCGGGGTGGCGACGGCGGCGGCCGCCATCACGACCGTGGCGACGAGGGCGAGGATCAGGCCGGTGCCGGCGTCCGGACCGGTGCTGCTGCCGTCGCCGACGTTGTTGGCGCCGCCCGCCGGGTCGAAGATGTTGCCGAGCGCGCTCCAGGCGGCGAAGACGGTGAAGGCGACACCGAACTGGCCGAGGTCGATGCCCGCCACCTTGGGCACCTGCGGCATGCCGTGCGACACCACGACGAGCGCGGCACCGATGAGGCCCGCGAGGACGACGCCCAGCAGGAGCGGTCCGCTGGCCCAGGCGTTCGGCATGTCGAGGCCCGTGGCGCCGTCGACGGAGTAGATGTCGAGGAACGACGCGATGAACAGCAACACCGCTGCTCCGATCACCACGCCGTCGCCTCGAGTGAGGGAGCGGATATTCACTTCAGGTCCTCAGGTCCTTCGTAGGTCGTCTCGTCGTCGTTCGATCGTGCGTAGGGGCACGACATTATCGTCCGCCCGAGCGGGCTGTCCGCCGGGATGCACGCGTTGATCACGACCCGCGCAGGAAACTCACGATTCCTTCAGAGAGCCCCTGTGCGGCTTTCTGCCGCCAGGTCCCGCTGGTCAACTGTTTCACGTCCGTGCTGTCGCGCATGTTGCCGCACTCGATGAACACCTTGGGAACCGTTGACAGATTGAGACCACCGAGGTCCGTGCGGGTGTCGAGGCCGGTGCCGCCACCGATGTAGTTGGAGGGCGCGGAGCCGGTCTCGCGGGCGAACCCGTCCTTGACGCGCTCGCCGAGCAGCCGGGAGGAGGCGACGATGGGCCGGGTGTCCGCGTCCCCTTCGTGCACGGCACCCGGCAGGATCACATGGAACCCCCGGTTGCCGGCCGAACTCCCGTCGGCGTGGATGGAGACGACGGCGTCGGCGTGCGCGGCGTTCCCGATCCGGGCGCGCTCGTCCACGCACGGCCCGAAGGCCCGCTCCGGGGTCCGGTCGCCGTCCTGGGTGAACTTCACGGTGGCGCCCTGCTGTTCGAGGATCGTCCGCAGCCGCCGGGCGACATCGAGGGTGAACTCGGCCTCCGCGTAACCGCTGTTGGTGGCGGTACCGGTGGTGTCGCACTCCTTCGAGTTCGTCCCGATGTTCACCCTGCGGTTGATCTCGGCGGTGTGCTTGAAGTTGCCGGGGTTGTGCCCGGGGTCGACGACGACGACCTTGCCCGCCAGGGGAGCTGCGGGTTCACCGGGGACGGAGATGCCGGGTGTCCCGATCGGCGACGGGGGCACCTCGCTGCTGCGGGCCTCGGCCCCGCTCCTGCCGTCACCCCCGCCGTCGTCGGCGACGGCCCCCCAGACGAACCACCCGCCCGCCCCGCCCAGCACCCCCACGGCGAGGGCGAGGGCCAGCGGGCGGCGCAGAGCGGAACGAGGGGGCTGGTGCGGCTCGAAGCCGGGGCCTGCGTACGACACGACAGCCACCCTACTGACCGTCCATGGCATCCATGGCGTTCATACCGGCCGCAAGGGTGTGCCGGACCTGCTGGAGCCGGCTCGGGCCAGCGGGCTGTCAGGCATGTGTGAGCCGGCGGTCGTGCTGCCCCCGCCAGGTCAGCCGGCGGCCTTCTGTTCGCGGAGTTCGTGGACGGTGGCCGTCAGGGTGCCGTCCTGCTGCTCGTAGTGGGAGAGGGCGACCCCGAGCCCGAAGAAGGTGGGTGCCCATTCGCCTACGAAGATTCCCCACCGGTCGGCGCGGGCGAGTCCTCCGACGGGTTCGCCTTTGAGGCTGCCTGCCCAGGCGAGGACGGAGAGGCCTATGGAGGCAATGGCTGCGGTGTAGGCGTGTTCGCTGCGGATGCCCATGTCGTGCATCTTCTTGATGACCATGATGTGCTCCGTTCGCAGTGTCGGTTGGCCTGACGAAGTACCCGAAACGGGTCAGACTAACCAGCACCGCGCATATTTCCCCATAACGCTCCAGGCGTGCCATGCGGTGCCATTGCCCACGTGACCCCGCAGACGCCGTTCAGGATCGATCCGCGACTCCCACCGGCCTCAGACCCCGGCCCCCGTACGCCGCAGCACACGCAGCGAGTCGGTCGCGGAGACCTCCGTGAAGGCGCCGGAGGCGAGGGCGCGGAGGTAGACGCGGTAGGGGGCCTGGCCGGTGAACTCGTCCTCGGGGTGGGGGAAGACGTCGTGGATGAGGAGAAGGCCGCCCTGAGCGACGTGCGGGGCCCAGCCCTCGTAGTCGGCGGTGGCGTGCTCGTCGGTGTGCCCGCCGTCGATGAAGACGAGACCGAGCGGCGAGTTCCACATCCGCGCCACCTGCGGCGAACGTCCGACGACCGCGATTACGTGGTCCTCCAGACCGGCGGTGTGGAGAGCGCGCCGGAAGAGCGGGAGGGTGTCCATGACGCCGAGTTCCGGATCGACGGTCTCCGGGTCGTGGTACTCCCACTCCGGCTGCTGCTCCTCGCTGCCCCTGTGATGATCGACGGTGACCGCGGTGACACCGGCGGTACGGGCCGCGTCGGCGAGCAGAATGGTGGATCGCCCGCAGTAGGTACCGACTTCGAGCAACGGCAGCCCAAGCGCCCCCGCCTCGACAGCGGCTGCGTACAGCGCGAGCCCCTCACCGGCGGGCATGAACCCCTTGGCGGCCTCGAACGCGGCCAGAATCTCGGGCTTGGGCGCCGTAGGCATGGGGTTCCCTCGGGTCGTACGAGCGTCTGGGCGCCCCATGCTGCCGTACGGCAGCGGGCGCCGGGATGACGGGGGTGCGTGTTCGGGGTGCGGGGGAGTGGGTGGCCGGCCGTGGTCGGCTCGTAGTCCGGGTGTGTATCTTCGCGCCCGTTCGCGGTGGGCGCTGGGGGGACGGGGGTGCGTGTTCGGGGTGCGGGGAACTGCGTGACCAGCCACAGCCGGCCCGCAGCCAAAAAACCGCATCCCCGCGCCAGGCGAGCGCAGCGCCTACGCGCTGACCGTCTCTCCCGGCAGGGAAAGGTCCACGTCGACCGGCTCGTCGTCACCCGCGTGGGTCGCGGACGAGGCATGCGGCCCGTGGCCGGAGGCCCGCGCGGCCAGGACGTACGCGCCCTCGGCCGGGACGGCGAGCGCGTAGCTCCCGTCGAGGCCGGAGAGCGTGGCCCCCGCCTGCCGGCCCCGCCGGTCGATCAACGTGACCTTGGCCCGGGCGACCGGCGCACCGTCGGCGTCCAGAACCCGCCCGCGGAACCCGGAGTCCAGGCCGGGCGCGGCGCCCTCCTCGCTGCTGGCCCGCAGTCGCAGCCCGCTCCCCGGGCGCTGCCCCGGCAGGAACAGGGCCAGCAGCAACCCCACCGCAACCGCGCCGGTCGCGATCAGGAAGGAGACCCGGAACCCGTGCATCGTGGGGATCGCGACCCCATCCACATGGTTCGCGGTGTGGGCGAGCACCATGCCGATGACGGCGCTGGACACGGACGTACCGATGGACCGCATGAGGGTGTTGAGGCCGTTGGCCGCGCCGGTCTCGGAGGCCGGGACCGCGCCGACGATCAGGGCGGGGAGGGAGGAGTAGGCGAGGCCGATGCCCGCGCCCAGGACGACCGCGATGACCAGGGACTGCCACGCGGCGCTCATCAGGCCGAGGCCGGCGCCGTAGCCGATCGCGATGATCAGCAGGCCGAGGATCAGGGTGACCTTGGGGCCGTACTTGGCGGACAGCCGGGCGTACACGGGAGCCGTGAACATCATCGTCAGACCGAGCGGCGCCACGATCAGACCCGCCATGACCATCGACTGGCCGAGACCGTAGCCGGTGGAGGTGGGCAGCTGGAGGAGCTGGGGCAGGACGAGCGAGACGACGTAGAAGGAGACGCCGACCATGATCGAGGCGAGGTTGGTGAAGAGGACGGCGGGCCGGGCGGTGGTCCGCAGGTCCACCAGCGGCGCCTTCAGACGCAGCTCCAGCACGCCCCACAGGAGCAGGACGGTGGCGGACGCGCCGAACAGGCCGAGCGTGGTGGCGGAGGTCCAGCCCCAGTCGCTGCCCTTGGTGATCGGGAGGAGGAAGAGGACGAGGCCGGCGGAGAGCCCGATGGCGCCGAGCACGTCGAAGGTGCCCTCGGCGCGCATCCGGGACTCGGGTACGACGAGCAGGGTGAGGACGATGGCGAGGGCGCCGAGGCCGGCGGCTCCGTAGAAGAGGGCGTGCCAGTCGGAGTGCTGGGCGATCAGTGCGGCGAGGGGGAGGGCGAGGCCGCCGCCGACGCCGATGGAGGAGCTCATCAGGGCCATCGCCGAGGGCAGCTTCTGGAGGGGCAGCATGTCGCGCATCAGGCCGATGCCGAGGGGGATGGCGCCCATGGCGAAGCCCTGGAGCGTACGTCCCACGATCATGGTCAGCAGGTCGCTGGTGAGCGCGCTGATCAGGGCGCCGACCACCATCACGGACAGGCTGGCGATCAGCAGTCGCCGCTTGCCGTACAGGTCACCGAGCCGGCCCATGATCGGCGTGGCCACGGCTCCGGAGAGGAGCGTCGAGGTCAGAACCCAGGTGGCGTTGCTGGGCGAGGTGCTCAGCAGCTGGGGCAGGTCCTGGATGACGGGGACGAGCAGGGTCTGCATGACCGCGACAACAATGCCCGCGAAGGCGAGCACCGGGACTATGGCCCCGCCCGTACTACCGGTCGAACCGGTGGGCCGGTCGGTCGTCGTGTGCGTCATGGGGTGGGGCCTCCAGCTGGATCCAGGCAGGGTGATCGGGGGGTGGGGACGGGGCGGGGACGAGGGGGCGGGGATACGTGTGAACCGAACCTGTGTGCCTGGGCAACTATTCCGATGTTTCGGCGTACTAACTAATTCTTGACCTGCTCATGGGAATCGCCCGCCCGAATCCCGCACTGGTGGGCGGGTGTCAGCCCCAGGGCGTGCCGTAGGGCAAGTCCCGGAGGCGGCCCCGGAGTCAGTCCTGGAGCCAGCCCTGTCGGCGGGCTTCCCGTGCTGCCTCCAGGTGGTTGCGGGTGCCGGTCTTGCCGGCGGCGGCCGAGAGGTGGTCGCGGACCGTCGACTCGGGGAGGCGGAGCCTGGCGGCGATGTCGGCGGCCGTCGCGCCGTCCGCCGAGGCCTTCAGTACGTCGCACTCGCGCGCCGTGAGAGGACCGGGCCCGGCGCCGAGCGCGGCGGCGGCGAAGGCGGGGTCGATGACCGTCTCGCCGGTCAGTGCGCGGCGGATCGACGCCGCCAGCTCTTTCACCGGGCCGTCCTTGACGAGGAAACCGGCGGCGCCCGCCTCCATGGCCCGGCGCAGATGGCCGGGGCGGCCGAAGGTGGTCAGGATCAGTACCCGGCAGTCCGGGGACTCGTCGCGGAGCCGGGCGGCAGCGTCCAGGCCGCTGATGCCGGGCAGTTCGATGTCGAGGAGCGCCACGTCGGGGCGGTGCAGAAGGGCCGCGTCGACGATCGCGTCACCGGTCCCGACCTGAGCGACGACCTGGATGTCCGGCTCCATCCCGAGGAGCAGGGCGAGAGCGCCTCGCGTCATTCCCTGGTCCTCGGCGAGGAGGACTCTGATGGACTTCGCGGGACGGTGATCCCGGGGCATCTCGTTCACGGCGTAAGAGTAGGGCGGATGTGGCGTGGCGGGTGAGCTGGGAAGGAGAGGGGGCGGGCGTGGGGCTCCGGTCGTCGGGGCGGGCGGTCCGGCCGTCACCGGGAAACCGCCCCGGGGTGTCGGACCCGCCTCCAGTGAGGCGCCGCCGCTGCCAGGCGTTCGTACGGTCCGGCCTTGGTGCCACGAAGCTGACGAGGCGTCAGGAGTATTCACAACTCGGGACCACTCGGCTATACAACAGGGGGCGCCGGACTGGAACGCGTTCTAGAACGGCCCGTTTCGAACCTCGGTGCGGCCGACGGTGCGGACGGTCGTACCGAGGTTCTCAGTCCCGTCGTTCTTGACACGTCCGTCCTGTGCCTGTCTTGTGTCTGTCTTGTGTTCTTCCTGTGTCCGTTCTGCGAGATGCCGGTCCCGTCAGTTGATGAGGAGCCTCATGCCCATTGACGCCGCCAAGGCCGTCGCCGCCGAACCCCGGTCCGCAGAGATCGCCTGGGGCCGCAAGGACGTCCAGCTCTACCACCTCGGCATCGGCGCCGGCCTCCCCGCGACCGACCCCGGCGAACTCCGCTACACCCTCGAATCCCGGCTGCACGTCCTGCCCAGCTTCGCCACCGTCGCCGGCAACGACTCCCCGGACGTGATCAGCGGCCTCTCCATGCCCGGCGTCGACGTCGACCTCGCCCACGTCCTGCACGGCGGCCAGAGCATCGAGGTGCACCGCCCGATCCCGGTCGAGGGCAAGGCGCGCGCCACGGGGAGCATCGCCGCCGTGTACGACAAGGGCAGCGCCGCGATCCTCGTCATGCGCACCGAAGTCGCCGACGCCGAGGGGCCGTTGTGGACGAGCGACGCACAGATCTTCGTACGGGGGGAGGGGGGCTGGGGCGGCGACCGTGGGCCCTCGACCCGGCTTCCGGCGCCGGACGGTGAGCCCGCGAAGGTCGTCGAGCGCGTCGTCCGGGAGGACCAGGCGCTGCTCTACCGTCTCTCCGGCGACTGGAACCCGCTGCACGCCGACCCCGAGTTCGCCGCCCGTGCCGGCTTCGAGCGGCCCATCCTGCACGGGCTGTGCACCTACGGCATGACGCTCAAGGCGGTCGTGGACACGCTGCTCGGCGGAGACGCCGGCAGGGTCCGCGCGTACCGCACCCGCTTCGCCGGGGTCGTGTTCCCCGGGGAGACCCTGCGCATCCGGATGTGGACGCAAGCCGATCCGGACCGCGTCCAGGTGTCGGTCACCGCCGTCGAGCGGGACGACGCGCCCGTACTGGCCGACACCGTCGTCGAACACTCATGAGCCGCGCACCTGTGGGCCGGGTACCCGTGGGCCGGGTACTGATGGGCCGGGCATCTGTGGGCCGGGTACCCGTGGGCCGGGTACCCGTGGGCCGGGTACTGATGGGCCGGGCGCTGATGGGCCGGGCATCTGTGGGCCGCGCACTCGTGGACCGTGCACCTGTGAACCGCACACCCGCGGGTTGAGCCCCGCACGCACTTGTACATCCCTGTACGTCCCCGAAGGGAGCCGCACCAATGCGCGCAGCCGTACTGCACGAGATCGGGCAGGACAAGCTCGACGTCCTCGACGACGTCGAGGCCGTGGGCTTCGGCCCCGGCAAGGTGAGGATCCGGGTACGGGCCACCGGGCTGTGTCACTCGGACCTCTCCGCGATGAACGGCGTACTGCCGCAGCCCGCGCCCTTCGTCCCCGGCCACGAGGGCGCCGGCGAGATCCTCGAAGTCGGGGACGGCGTAAGCCACTTGAAGGCCGGCGACCGGGTCGTCGTCTGCTGGCTGCCCGCCTGCGGCGCCTGTCCGGCGTGCAGGCGCGGCCAGACCGAACTGTGCCTCGCCGGGTTCATGAACGCGGGCACCCCCAACTTCAGGCGCCCCGCCGGCGATGTCTTCGGCATGGCCGGCACCGGCACCTTCACCGAGGAGGTCGTCGTCGACGCGGGCTGCGCCGTGCCCATCCCCGACGACGTGCCCTTCGACATCGCCGCCCTCATCGGCTGCGGGGTGACCACCGGGCTCGGCGCCGCCATCAACACCGCTGACGTACAGGCCGGTTCGTCGGTCGCCGTCATCGGCTGCGGAGGCGTCGGCATCTCCGCCATCCAGGGCGCGCGGCTCCAGGGCGCCGCCGAGATCGTCGCGGTAGACCCGGTCGCCTCCCGCCGGGAGGCCGCGCTCAAGTTCGGTGCCACGAAGGCCGTCTCGCCGGACGAGCTGGCCGACGCCAAGCAACAGCTCACCGGCGGCGAGGGGTTCGACTACGTCTTCGAGGTCGTCGGCCGCTCCGCCACCGCCCGCACCGCCTACGACGCCACCCGGCGCGGCGGCACCATGGTCGTCGTCGGCGCCGGCGCCATGGACGACAACCTCCAGCTCAACATGTTCGAGCTGTTCTTCGACGAGAAGCGCATCCTGCCGTCCATGTACGGCGGCGGCGACGTCCTGCGGTCCTACGAGCGCACGATCGCCCTCTGGCGCGCCGGACGCGTCGACCTCGCGGGCCTCATCACCCACCGCGTACCGCTCGCCGGCATCAACGAGGCCATCGACCAGATGCGCACGGGCGCCGCGCTGCGTACGTGCATCGAGATCTGAGAGTCGAGAGCGCTGATGTCACCGATGCCACCGATGTCACTGTCACTGCCGCTTGAGGGACTGACCGCGATCGTCACGGGCGCGGGGCGCGGCCTCGGCCGGGCCGAGGCGCTGGAACTGGCCCGGCTCGGCGCGGCCGTCGTCGTCAACGACTACGGGAAGCCCGGCCGCGACGGCTCCGGCGAGGCGTCCGCCACCCCCGCCGAGGAGGTCGCCGCCGAGATCCGGGCGGCGGGCGGCACGGCGGTCGCCCACACCGGAGACGTCGCCGACCACCAACAGGCCCGAGAACTGGCCGAGTTGGCGATCGCCGAGTTCGGGAAGCTGGACGTCCTCGTCAACAACGCGGGCATCCTGCGCGACCGCATGGTCTTCTCCATGACGGAGGAGGAGTGGGACTCCGTCATACGGGTCCACCTCAAGGGACACTTCAACACGACCCACTTCGCCGCCGCGCACTGGCGGGAGCGCGCCAAGGCGTCCGGCGCACCGGTGTACGGGCGGATCGTGAACACATCCTCGGAGGCGTTCCTCGCCGGCTCGGCGGGGCAGCCCAACTATGCAGCCGCGAAAGGCGGAATCGTCGGGCTGACCACCTCCACGGCCCTCGCCCTCGCCAAGTACGGCGTCACGGCGAACGCGATCTGCCCACGCGCCCGGACCCGTATGACCGAGGACGTCTTCCAGGGGTTCGAGCGCCCCGACGCGGGTCTCGACCCTCTCGCCCCCGAGCATGTAGCCCCGCTCGTCGGCTACTTGGCGTCACCGGCCGCCGAACACGTCAACGGGCAGCTCCTCGTCGTGCACGGCGGGATGGTCGCCGTCGTCGAACGCCCACGGGTGGCAGCCAAGTTCGACAGCAAGCAGGACACCTTCACCTACGACGAACTGGACGCCCTCCTCACCCCGCACTACGCGGAGCGGCCAGCGGGGGAGACGTTCGCGGCGGCGGAGGTGCTCGGACTCAAGCGCGGCTAGCGGCAAGCTGGCGACAGGCATCGACAGACACCGGGAGAGAGTCAACGGAAAACGGCTCCGCCCAAACGGAAGGGCGGAGCCGTATACCGCTTGACGTACCGTCAGATGTCGTACTGTCAGGCCCTGTTCTCGGCCTGCTCGGACGGCTTGCGGTGACGGCCGCGCGGGGTCGCCTCGTCGTTGTGGACCGAGACCGGACCCCGGTGTCTGCCGTGGCCGTTGTTGTGGCCCGTGGCCTCGTGGGCAGCGGCGGACAGCGGCTGCGTGGTGCTTGAGTCGCTCATCGGAAGTGTTCACCCCGTCAACATGATCTTTCTGGCAGCCGGGCGATCTTAACCAGGGCACCTCGGGGTGACACGAGCCGCACACGTGGACCGGAATTACTTCGTTACAAGCTTCGTCACTTCGTTACCGGGCTTCCCGGTCTTCGTCACGAGCCGCCCCAGCGGAGCCTGTTGCAACGGCACGGGCCGAGCCACCGCGACGGGCGCCGGAGAGTCCGCTTCCGTGCTCGTCGCACCCCCCGACTCCAAAGCCGCCCCCTTCTCCTCGGCCCCCTCCGACCCCTCGGCCCCTTCGGCCCACACCCGAGCCACCCCGCACGGCACCTCCCGCGTCGCGTACGGCAGTTGCAGCTCCCCGACCCTGCTCCACAGCCCAACTCCCCGCAACCACCCCTCCGGCGCCGGAAAGTGCCGCACCTGTCGCTCCGCCGGCCGCCACACGCCCACCCAGCTCCGCACGCCCCCGCTGCCCGCACCCCAGCTCCCCGCCGGGCCCTCGACCCGCAGCGCCACCCCACAGCTCTCCGGCGTCAGCACCTGCCCCGGCTGGATGGCGAACGGCGTGAGCGCGCACCCGTCGATCCGCAGACACTCCGGGAAACGCACCGGCAGGGTGCTGCCGAGCACTCCCCAGCCCAACCGTTCCTGCCCGCCGGGCGAGGGCGCGTCCGAGCCGATGAGCAGCAGCCCGCTGTCGGCGTCCGCGAGCAGCAGCCGGTCGTTGCTCTCCGCCGAGATCTGCAGCAGCGGTGACATCTCGCCGGCGCGCTCCAGATCGACCACGACCGCCTTCGTGCGCCCCTCGGACTCCCGGTCCAGGGCGAGCAGCCGGCCCGTGCGGTCCAGCCAGACCCCGCCCGAGCAGCGGCCGGGGACCTCCGTCACGTACTCGGGCCCGAAGGCGCCGCCCGCCACCAGCCACACCGTCGTCGAACGCGGGCCCAGGACGAGGGCGTACGCGCGGTCGCCGCCCGGAGCCGGGGGCAGCAGCCGCAGCGGGGTGCCGGGGTCGGGGCACTCGACCGCGCCGAGGGGGAGTTCGCCGGTGCCGGGGCCGGTCGGGTAGAGCAGCGCGAAGGTGTGCCGGCCGCCGATCGGGCGGTGGATCAGCACTCGCCCGTCGCCCATCGGCAGCACCTGGGTGCCGGGCTCCTCCGGCTGGTTGCCGGGCAGCGGCACGGAGTACGGTTCGGGTCCGTCGAGCGTCCAGCGCTCCGGGAACCAGGAGTCGCCGTTTCGTGCGAGGCGGGCCGCGTAGGCACCGTCCGCCGTGATCGCGCACTCCGCCACCGGGGACGACCCCTTCTCCGCCGTGGGTTCGATCGCGCAGGCTGTCATCGATCGGTCACCTCCGGCGACGAAACTAGGTTTCGCACGTGGAGGGGGGAACCGGGTGGCGGCGATTTCACACATAAGGATGGCCAAGTAACGATTCGCCTGAGGAAACGGTGGCGCGTGTGCAGGCCGGGGCTCGGGCGGGCGGCAGCGGATGCCCTGCGCACGCTGCCGTAACCAACGATTGCTGCCGTGACCGACAACCGAGGAACCACGACGGCGAGCAACCACCTCCGCGAGAGCGGCGCCGGTTCAGGCGCACAGAGGCGCCAGGTAGCCTTGCGCTCGTGCCCCGTCTGTCTGAAGTCATCGCCGCACTCGACGCCCTCTGGCCCCCCGAGCGGGCCGAGTCCTGGGACGCGGTCGGCACCGTCGCGGGCGACCCCGGTCAACAGGTCTCCCGTGTCCTGTTCGCCGTGGACCCCGTCCAGGACATCGTCGACGAGGCCGTGAAGCTGGGGGCCGATCTGCTGGTCACCCACCATCCGCTCTATCTGCGCGGTACGACCACGGTCGCGGCGGACACCTTCAAGGGCCGGGTCGTGCACACCCTGATCAAGCACGACATCGCACTCCACGTCGCCCACACCAACGCCGACCGCGCCGACCCGGGAGTCAGCGACGCCCTCGCCGGCGCCCTCGACCTGAGGATCGTGCGACCGCTCGTACCGGACCCCACCGACCCCGCCGGCCGGCGAGGCCTCGGCCGGGTCTGCGAGCTGGACCATCCGCTGACCGTCCGCGAGTTCGCCGCCCGCGCCGCCGAACGGCTGCCCGCGACCGCGCAGGGCATCCGGGTCGCCGGTGACCCCGAGGCACTCGTCCGCACGGTCGCCGTCAGTGGCGGCTCCGGCGACAGCCTCTTCGACGACGTACGCGCGGCCGGTGTCGACGCCTTCCTCACCGCGGACCTGCGCCACCACCCGGCGTCCGAGTTCGTCGCGGATCGCGCCCACAGCCCCCTCGCGCTGCTCGACGCGGCGCACTGGGCCACCGAGTGGCCCTGGTGCGAGCTGGCCGCCGCCCAGCTCGACGAGATCTCCGACCGGAACGGATGGGGCCTTCGGGTCCATGTCTCCGCGACGGTCACCGACCCCTGGACTGCCCACGCGGCGTCCACCACCACCTCTGAAGCACTGGGAGCCCCCAACTGAACGCCGCGCCCGCCGACCAGATCCGACTTCTCGACGTCCAGTCCCTCGACGCACGCCTCCAGCAGCTCGCGCACAAGCGCAAGTCGCTGCCCGAGCACGCCGAGATCGAGTCGCTGACCAAGGACCTCACGCAGTTGCGCGACCTGCTGGTGGCCGCGACGACCGAGGAGAGCGACTGCGCCCGCGAGCAGATCAAGGCCGAGCAGGACGTGGACCAGGTGCGCCAGCGTGCCACCCGCGACCAGCAGCGCCTGGACTCCGGTGCCGTCAGCTCGTCCAAGGACCTGGAGAACCTCCAGCGCGAGATCGTCTCCCTCGCCAAGCGGCAGGGTGACCTGGAGGACATCGTCCTGGAGGTCATGGAGCGCCGTGAGTCCGCGCAGGAGCGCGTCGCCGAACTGACCGAGCGCGTCGGCGCCGTCCAGGGCAAGATCGACGACGCGACGGCTCGGCGCGAGGTGGCGTACGAGACCCTCGACGGCGAGGCCGCCACGGCGACGAAGGAGCGCGAGGTCATCGCCGGCTCCGTGCCCGACGACCTTCTCAAGCTGTACGACAAGCTGCGCCAGCAGCAGGGCGGGGTCGGCGCCGCCCGCCTCTTCCAGCGCCGCTGCGAGGGCTGCCGCCTGGAGCTGAACATCACCGAGGTCAACGAGGTGAAGGCGGCCGCGCCGGACACCGTACTGCGCTGCGAGAACTGCCGCCGCATCCTGGTGCGCACGTCGGAGTCCGGTCTGTAGCCCACCAACGAGCCTGAAAGTCTGAATGTCTGCAAGTCAGTAAGGGGCGTACGGCGTGCGGGAGTTCATCGTCGAGGCCGACGGCGGTTCCCGGGGCAACCCGGGGCCCGCGGGCTACGGTTCCGTCGTCATCGACGCGGCCACGGGCGAGACACTGGCGGAGGCGGCCGAGTACATCGGGGTCGCCACGAACAACGTCGCCGAGTACCGGGGGCTGGTCGCCGGCCTGCGCGCGGCACGTGAACTGGACCCGGCCGCCACGATCCGCGTCCGGATGGACTCCAAGCTGGTCGTCGAGCAGATGTCGGGCCGCTGGAAGATCAAGCACCCGGACATGAAGCCGCTGGCGGCGGAGGCGGCGCGGGTGTACCCGGACGCCGGCCAGGTGACGTACGAGTGGATCCCGCGCGAGAAGAACAAGCACGCGGACCGCCTGGCGAACGAGGCGATGGACGCGGGCAGGCGCGGCGAACAGTGGTCGGCGTCCGCGTCGACGGCGGAACTGGACGCGGGCGCCTCGGCTTCCGCCGCGACGGCCGCCGACGCCGACACCGGTGCCGCCACGAAGGTGGCCGTCGGCTGGTCGGCACCCGCGGACCTCGGCCCGCCCGCGACCTTCGTACTCCTCCGTCACGGCGAGACCCCTCTCACCCCCCAGAAGCGTTTCTCGGGCAGCGGCGGCACCGACCCGTCCCTCTCGGACGTGGGCCGCGACCAGGCCGAGCGGGTGGCCGCGTCCCTGGCCCGGCGCGGCACGATCGAGGCGATCGTCGCGTCCCCCCTGACCCGCACCCGTGAGACGGCCGCCGCTGTCGCGGCCCGCCTCGGCCTCGACGTGACGATCGACGACGGGTTGCGCGAGACGGACTTCGGCGCGTGGGAGGGGCTGACCTTCGGCGAGGTGCGCGAGCGCTACCCGGACGACATGAACGCCTGGCTGACCTCCCCGAAGGCCGAACCGACGGGCGGCGGCGAGAGCTTCGCGGCGACCGCACGCCGGATGGCCGTCACCCGCGACAAGCTGATCGCGGCCCACGCGGGCCGTACGGTCCTGCTGGTGACCCACGTGACCCCGATCAAGACCCTGGTACGCCTGGCCCTGGGCGCCCCGCCCGAGTCCCTGTTCCGCATGGAACTGTCGGCGGCCTCACTGTCGGCGGTGGCGTACTACGCGGACGGCAACGCGAGCGTAAGGCTCTTCAACGACACGTCCCACCTGCGCTGAGCGTCGCTGCTTCGCGGGCCAGCGTCTCGACCCTGCCCCAGTGGTGGGCGGCGATGGCATCCGCCGGGAGCATCCAACTCCCGCCCACGCAAACGACGTTGGGCAGCGCGAGGTAGTCAGGCGCGTTCACCGGACCGATCCCCCCGGTCGGGCAGAACCGGGCCTGGGGGAGCGGCCCGGACAGCGACTTCAGATACGCGGTGCCGCCCGCCGCCTCCGCCGGGAAGAACTTCATCTCCGGCACCCCGCGCTCCAGCAGCGCGACGACTTCGGAGGTCGTCGACACCCCCGGCAGGAACGGCACTCCGGACGCCCGCATCGACTCCAGCAGTACCTCGGTCCAGCCCGGGCTGACGAGGAAGCGGGCCCCGGCGGCGAGAGCGTCGGCCACCTGTGCGGGCGAGATGACGGTTCCGGCACCGACCACCGCGTCCGGGACGGAATCGGCTATGGCCCGGATCGCGTCGAGGGCGACGCGGCTACGCAGGGTGACCTCGATGGCCGGGAGCCCACCGGCGACGAGCGCGCGAGCGAGCGGCACGGCGTCAGCCAGGTCCTCGACGACGACCACGGGGACGACGGGGGCGAGGTCGAGGACGGAGGGGTAGGGGTAGGGCGCGGGGCGGCTCGGCATGCGCCTCATCCTGCCCTCGCTTTGCGGTGTGCGCAAAGGTCATTGCATATGTTGCAATGGAGTGCTTCACGGGGGCACGGGGAACTGCGCGACCAGCCACGACGGTGCCACAGCCGACCGCCGACGCGTCAACTCAGTGAACCTCGTCCACCAGCACATCCAGCTCCCAGGCCGCCCCCGCCCTCTTCGGCGCCGAAACCTCCACCACATACCCGAGATCCCGCAACGCCTCCACCAGCTCCCCCGGCCCGGAGGGCACCGCACCCGCGCTCACCAGACTCCGTACGATCCGGCCCTTGGTCGCCTTGTTGAAGTGGCTGACGACCTTACGGGTCGGCGCATGCAGCACCCGTACTGTCGCCGTCCGCCCGGCAACCTCCTCCTTCGGCTTCCAGGCCGCCATATAGGCGGAGGAGCGCAGATCGAGCACCAGTCCGTCACCGGCGGCCTCGGGAAGGGCGGTGGCCATCGGGGTACGCCAGTGCGCGGCCAGCGCCCCGAGGCCGGGCAGCCTCACGCCCATCGAGCAACGGTACGAGGGGATACGGTCCGTGACCCGGACGGCGCCCCACAGCCCGGAGAAGACGAGCAACGAACGCGCGGCCCGCCTCTTCGCCGCCGCGTCGAGAGAGGCGAGGCCGAGGGCGTCGTACAGCACACCGGTGTAGATCTCCCCGGCAGGCCGCGCCCCAGCGGTCCGCAACGCCACGTTCTTGGCGACCTCACCCCGCAGCCCCTCACTGAGCCCCAGCACCTCACACGCCTTGTCCTCGTCACCGACGCACAGCTCGACGAGCTCCCCGAGCACGGCCTCGCGGGCGTCGGTGAGCCCCGGCAGGGACAGCGACTCCAGCTTCAGGGGGGCGCCACGACCCGAAGCGGCCTTTCCTTCGGAGGGAGGCAGCAGGACAAGCACGGTGAGTCTCCAGACGGGTACGTGTACACAGAGTCGACGCGCGTCAGATTACGTGGTCACGCGGGTCCGCCACCTTCGCCGGGGCCTGCGTCGGCACCTTCGTCGGGGCTGCGCCGGGTGCGCCGGGGGCTGCGCCGGCACCTTCGCCGGGGGCTGCGCCCCCAGGCCCCCGTTTCGGCCTGAACGGCCTCGTCCTCAATCGCCGGACGGGCTGGATTGTGCCTACGCTCGTTCCATGCCCCGCCGCCACATACGCGTGACCGGCGCCCCCGAAGACCCCCTCCGGGCCGCCCTCACCGCGCTACGCACCGAACTCGGCGTCCCCGACAGCTTCCCGCCCGCGGTACTGGCGGAGGCGGAGCGAGCCGCGAAGGCCCCCGTCCTCCCCGCGACGGACGCCACGGACATCCCGTTCCTCACCATCGACCCGCCCGCGTCCACGGACCTCGACCAGGCGATGCACCTCTCCCGCCGCCCGGCCGGCGGCTTCCGCGTCCGGTACGCCATCGCGGACGTGGCCGCATTCGTAGTACCGGCCACGCCCCTGGACACGGAGACGCACCACCGGGTCAGCACCCTCTACTTCCCGGACGAGAAGACCCCCCTGCACCCGCCGGTGCTCAGCGAGGACGCCGCCAGCCTCCTCCCGGGCCGGACCCGCCCGGCCGCGCTGTGGACGATCGACCTCGACGCGGACGGCCGTACCGTCGCCGCGACCGTCCACCGGGCCCTGGTCCGCAGCCGGGCCGGACTCGACTACGAGGGCGTGCAGCGCCAACTCGACGCCGGGACGGCGGAGGAGCCGCTGGCCCTGCTCAGGGAGGTGGGCGAGGCGAGGGAACGCCTCGAAATCGAACGCGGCGGCATCTCCCTCAACGTTCCCGAGCAGGAGATAGTCCAGGACGACAACCACACGTACTCACTCACCTACCGCGCACCGCTGCCCGCCGAAGGCTGGAACGCCCAGATCTCCCTCCTGACGGGCATGGCGGCGGCCGAGCTGATGCTGACCCACGGCACCGGCGTCCTCCGCACCCTCCCCACCGCCCCGGACGGCGCCGTCGGCCGCCTGCGCCGCACCGCGCAAGCCCTGCACATCGACTGGCCGCACCATGTCTCGTACGCGGCCCTGATCCGCTCCCTGGACCCACACCGCCCGGACCACGCGGCGTTCCTCCAGGAGTGCACGACGCTGCTGCGAGGCGCCGGCTACACGGTCTTCCGCGACGGTGACCTCCCGGACCTTACGACCCACTCGGCCGTAGCCGCCCCCTACGCCCACTGCACGGCCCCTCTACGCCGCCTCGCCGACCGCTACGCCTCGGAGCTCTGCCTGGCCGCCGTCGCCGAACAGCTCCCGCCCGACTGGGTGTCGGCGGCCCTGGACGCGCTTCCCCAGGAGATGGCCGAGGGCGGGAGGCGCGCGGGCGCGGTGGAGCGCGGGTGCGTGGACATCGTCGAGGCGGTGCTGCTCAGGGACCGGGTGGGGGAGGTCTTCGAGGGGTGGGTGGTGGACGTGGAGGAACGCAGACCCACGCTCGGGACGGTGCAGTTGGAGTCTCCGGCGATCGTCGCGCGTATCGAGGGCGACGGGGTCCCGCTGCCACTGGGGGAGCGGTTGCGGGTGCGGCTCACGCGGGCGGACCTGGGGGTGGCGGGGGTGCGGTTCGCTCCCGCGTGAGCCGGACGCCGGGCGTGACCGTGTGCCACGATCGAGGGAACGGATCCCGATCTCATGGACAGGTGATCAGCCGATGTCCCAGTCTGGCGAGCGACCGAAGGAGGGGCGTGACATGACTGCCGTGGCTCATGAGCCCACCACTATGGCTGAGGGCCTGCTGGAGATCTTCCTGGCCCTCGACACCCCGGAGGGCTTCCGGGCAGAACTGATCGAGGGGGAGATCGTCGTGACGCCGCCGCCGGACGGGGACCACGAGGACTACATCAACCAGATCATGAAGCAGGTGATCAGGCGGTCCCGGACCGACATGGACTTCTCGGGCAACAAGGGACTGAAACTGCAGAGCGGCGGCAGCTGCCCGAGGAACCACGTGATCCCGGACGGCACCTTCGCCCCCACGAAGCTACGGCTCTACCGGGGCGCCGACTCCTGGATGCCCTGCGACGGTGTGGCCATGGTGCTCGAAGTGACCTCGTCGAAACCCCAGACCGACCGCGAGGCCAAACGCCGCTGCTACGCCCGCGGCGGCATCCCCCTCTACCTGCTCATCGACCGCGAGGCCTCCTCGATCACGCTGTTCAGCGACCCGGAGAAGGACGACTACCGCCAGCACTGCACCCTCCCGCTCGGCAAGCCGGTGGCCCTCCCCGAGCCCTTCGCCTTCGACCTGGACACGACAGAGTTCCTCTGATCCCCGCGAAGTAACGTGGAGCCGTGAACGCGGCCGGGGGCACACGCGAACAGGCACGGTGGACCAGAGCGAGGCTCGGCCGCTGCGGCCCCGGCCCTGGACCTGCTCACCGCCCGCTTCGACCGGCACGTCTACGCCCCCCACGCCCACGACGAGTTCACGGTCGGGCTGTGCGTGGACGGCACTGAGGTCATCGACAAGTTGGGCGGCCGCCTCCGCCCTGTCCCGGGCTGCCACGGTCCTCACGTACGTCGGTCCGGCCTTCGCCGCGGCAGCGGGCGCCTTGTTCCTGGACGAGCCGCTGACCGCCGGCATCCTCGCCGCCTTCGCCCTGATCCTGGCGGGCTCTGTCCTGGCGACGGCCACTGGACCACGGCAGGGCGGACGCCCGGTAGCATGGTCGACACGGCAGACGAGCCGGGCGGACGGCCGCGTGGACTCCCCTTCGGGGGCGCTCCCCGAGGAACGTCCGGGCTCCACAGGGCAGGGTGATGGCTAACGGCCACCCGGGGTGACCCGCGGGACAGTGCCACAGAAAACAGACCGCCCGGCGCCTCGGCGCCGGGTAAGGGTGAAACGGTGGTGTAAGAGACCACCAGTGCCCAGGGCGACCTGGGCAGCTAGGTAAACCCCACCCGGAGCAAGGTCAAAAGGAGCCGCCGTAAGAAGCGGCTCTGCGCGGACGTTCGAGGGCTGCCCGCCCGAGTCCGCGGGTAGACCGCACGAGGCCGGCGGCAACGTCGGCCCTAGATGGATGGCCGTCTCCCCGGCCGCCGCGAGGCGACCGGGCGACAGAACCCGGCGTACAGCCCGACTCGTCTGCCGCCACCTGCGGTTTGCCTTGGAAGGGGCCTCTGATCTGCGACGGAGGCCCTTTCCGGTCTTTCGGGGCCTTGCCGTGTTAGGCAGCGAAAAGTCCCTCGGAAGTCCCTCGGGCAGAGCTGAAAGTCCCTGAAAGGTCCCTGGAGCGGAGGGGCGCGCGAGGCTTCTGGGCTGGGCGTTCGCGAGAGCCGTCCCGTCGGAGCATGCTGCTGGAGCCGCAGGCATCGGGGCGGTCTCGGCATGGTGGGATTACGCGGTCTCGGCATTGGCCGTCGTGTCAGCCCGCACGGCCCGTTTGGCGCGGGCTGCGGTGAGCCGGGGGTACATCGCGCGAAGCTCTTCCAGCCGCCCGGCGACCGTCTCGATGGACTCGGCCAGATGGTCCGGTTCCATCGGTCGGCTGTAAGTGTCGGCGGCCACTTCGATCAGGTCTGCGTGTTGTCCGGATGCGGGCCGATGTATCCGACGTACACGAGCCCCGTGCCGGGGCCGTCATCGTGGAAGTACAGGCGGGGTGACACCGTGTTGCCTCCGCCGATGCGCAGGTGGGCCTGCATGAACAACTTGGCTTCCTTGGCGACGGACTTCGGTACGGGGAACGTGCGCTGGCGGCGCCAGTCGGTGTTGTTCCCGACCGTCTCCGACTCCTTCATCTTGACCTTGCCGGAGGGGAAGGGGTTCTCGCAGTCGTCCGGCAGGTTGTCGCACCAGTGTCGGAAGTCGCCGCCCGCCGTGCCTGCGGCGGACGCGGCGGCGTAGTCGTTCAGGGCGCGCAGAGCGTCCCAGGCGACGGTGACCCAGTTGCCGATGCACTGGGCGTCGAGGTCCTTGGTCTTCTTGGCGTTTCCGGTGAAGCGCAGATGTTTGAACTCGCCCATGCGGCCCAGGATTTCGACGAAGGTGGTGGGCCGGTCGGCTGGTTCCGGGGGCGGGGTGTGAGCGAGGACGTGGAGGCCGGCCTCTTCGAGTTGCTTCTGGAGGAAGCGTGCTTTGCGACGGACGTCCTGCAGATCGCCGTACAGCTGGTCGTTCTCGACGATCTGCTGCAAGTCCCGGTCCTCCGCCTGCTTCAGCTGTCGGCGGAAGTCACGGATCTCTTCGTCGCGGGACTCCTCACGCTGTTCCGCCTCCTGGAGCAGCACATCGGCCGCCCTGAGCTCCCCGCGCAGTGCATCAAGGCCGGAGTTGCCGACGGCCGGGCGGGGGCGGGTGCGCTGGACGGGCAGGGTGTCCAACGCCGCGGGGAGCGGGTGGCTCAGGGCCAGCCGCTGGGGGAGCGAGGCGAGGATTGCCGCCGCGCGCCTTGGGTTCGCCTCGATCGTCGTCCGGGACATCACCGGGTGGCGCTGGGCGTCAGGCTGCCAGGCCGGGTCGACGCCGGGGCGGTAGGTTCGGATGCCGCCGCCGAAGACGGGGTGGTGTTCGAGGGTCGCGTTGAAGGCCTGCTGGGCTTCTGGGTTGAGGACGTACATGACGGCCAGCCCGGTGAGGTGGCGGAAGGCCGGTTCGATGATCTTTTCAGTCCAGGCCTGGGGGTCCTGTCCGTAAGGGACACTCGCCACGACGATGGGAAGTCTGCGGTCCTGCTCGCAGAGTTCCTCGATGACCTCCTCCACGTCGTCCGGCTCGATGAACTTCGGGTCCGTGCCGACGTCCGCGAGACCGTCCTGGGTGGGGAGGGCATCGAGGATCAGTCTGGCTATTCCGGGTGTGTTGGCTCTGATGTGCCGTTGGTCCGGGGCCGGCTGATGCTCGATGTCAATCTGGAGCCAGGTGCGGCGGTTGTCGTGGCGGCTGCCTGATCGGACGACCAGGGTGGACTGCCATGTGCCCTGGGTGGCGTCTTTGGTCTCGCGCAGGCGCCAGCGGGAGTACGAACCGTGGCGGCCCGCCGCTGCGTCGTGGTCGAGAGTGACGCCCTCGGCTATCTCGTTGCGGCCCTCGTCGAGGACCGAGGTGTCGTACGGCTTCATCACGCTTAACCAGTGGTGCAGTTGGCGGTCGGCTTCCGCGGAGGCCGTGACGAAGTCCTTCGTGGTCGAGACGACCATGCGGTAATTACGGGGTTCCATGGGCGGCTGCCTGTGCGGTGTGGTGGGCGGGCAGTTTGTATCGCCGAGGGCGCCGCGCTGCGGTTCGCTTGCAGCGCGCCGGTGGGGGTGCTCAGGCGGGGCGCGTGGGGTTCTGGCCGGGGGAGAATGGTCGGGTAGGGGTTGGATTGTTGATCCTCGGCCATGAGGCCGTAGATGTCGAGGATCAGGGTCATGACTCGGTAGGTGCCGTGGGGGCGGTTTCGTCTTCCCGTCTTGACGGTTGACAACTCTCCCATGACATAGCCGGCTTCGTGGCGGTCGAGTCTCGGCGCCGAGCAGTTCAGAACGGGTGTCGTTCCAGCGCAACGGGGGCACCATTGTCGGCCAGGTCACGGGTGTAGTCGGCCATGTAAGGGCTGTCCCGTAAATGATCTTCGAGCTGTCTCAGGCGTGGTTCGCCGTCGT